>NZ_VPAN01000029.1:0-40272 GCF_013419225.1 Acinetobacter sp. YH12097
CTACGTGTGAAGTATTAATTGTAATACCACGTGCTTTTTCTTCTGGTGCAGAGTCGATTGCAGCGTAATCTTTCGCTTCACCACCGAATTTTTTTGCACATACAGTTGCAATTGCAGCTGTTAAAGTCGTTTTACCATGGTCAACGTGACCGATTGTGCCCACGTTAACGTGCGGCTTATTACGTTCAAACTTAGCCTTAGCCATGCTTTTCTTCCTCGTTTACGTCGAACACAATTCTGAGTAAAACCCAGCTCCGACATATCGCCTAAAAAAAATAAACACCCAATACTTGAAAAGCAGACTAAAAAGCCTGCTTCTGGAATCTTGCGCAACATTTAAAGTTACTAAACTGTAAAATCTGGAGCTCTTATCGAGATTTGAACTCGAGACCTCTCCCTTACCAAGGGAGTGCTCTACCACTGAGCTATAAGAGCAAATATAAGCACTTCAATAGATATGGAGCGGGAGACGAGGGTCGAACTCGCGACATGTAGCTTGGAAGGCTACCGCTCTACCAACTGAGCTACTCCCGCACGATGTTGGTACAAACCACTTATTGAAGTCTTAAAATTGGTGGTGAGGGAAGGATTCGAACCTTCGAAACTTTCGTAGCGGAGTTACAGTCCGCCCCCTTTGACCGCTCGGGAACCTCACCATTTTACACTTACTTCAGTGTTGCTCTTTCTACTCACTCTCAAACTTTCTAAGATGGTGCCGGCACACGGATTCGAACTGTGGACCTACTGATTACAAGTCAGTTGCTCTACCAACTGAGCTATGCCGGCGTTTCTTAGTGTTTCGTACGTTTCGTATCGGAACGGTGTGCAGTTTAGCAAATCTTGAAATCCTTGCAAGTGTTTTTTCTAAAAAAAACGTGAAAAACTCATAAAATCAATCCATTTGATGATAATTCAACCGCTTTGATCACTGCGCGAGCTTTTATTTGGGTTTCATTCCACTCTGATTCAGGATTTGAGTCATAAACCACCCCTGCTCCAGCCTGAACATAGACCTTATTTTCTCGAATTACACAGGTACGAATCGCAATCGACATGTCCATTTCGCCATGCCAGCCTAAATAACCAACAGCACCACCAAAAATTCCACGTTTTACTGGTTCAACTTCGTCAATAATTTCCATAGCACGGATTTTTGGTGCGCCTGAAAGCGTACCCGCAGGGAATGTTGCCTTAAAAACATCCAAAGCATCGACATCATCACGTACTTCACCTTGTACATTTGACACAATGTGCATGACATGCGAATAACGTTCGATCACCATTTGATCAGTCACGTGAACTTTACCGATTTTAGAAACACGTCCAACATCATTTCGACCCAAATCGATCAACATCAAATGCTCTGCAATTTCTTTTTCATCAGATAGCAAATCTTTTTCAAGTGCTAAATCTTCTTCTTTGGTTTTACCCCGTGGTCGCGTGCCCGCCAAAGGACGAACTGTTGCTACACCATTTTCTAGGCGGGACAAAATTTCAGGTGATGAACCGACGATATGAAAGGGAATGTCATTCTCAAGTGTTTGCCCTTGCACCAAGAACAAATATGGAGATGGATTGAGGTGACGTAGTGCACGATAGACCTGCAAAGGCTCACCATCAAAATCGGATACCATACGATGGCCCGGCACAACCTGCATCACATCACCGGCTTTAATGTACTCTTTTACTTTTGCAATAGAGTCAATAAAGTTGTCATGTCCAGTGATGGATTCAAACTGTGGTGCAGTATGCTTATTTGCTTTGAGTGCAATTGGGGTTGCCAAAAGTTCTTCTAGCTCATCCAATTGTTGCTGCGCTTGGGTATAGGCCTCAGCATCATTTACATCGGCATGTACAATTAAGAATAAAGTATCTTTGAGGTTATCAAAGACAATGACGGTTTTAGATAGCATCATCCAAATATCTGGAATCCCGACTGGGTCAGCTTCTGGCACATTATTGAGCTTCGGTTCGATATAACGCACAGCGTCATAACCAAAGTATCCAACCAATCCACCGGTAAAGCTCGGTAACGCAGGCAAATCTTGCTGTGTAGGGACTTTATATTGTGCTTGGAAGTCACGGATGTATTGAAATGGGTCTGCACATTGTTGTTTTTCAATCGAACCATCAACATGTTGAACGGTCAACTGCCCTTCATTACACGAAAATACGGTGGACTCACCCAAACCAATAATGGAGTAACGTGCCCAGTTTTCGCCACCCTCTACAGATTCAAATAAATAGGCTTGTTTATGTTGTTTTAATCGCGCAAAGACAGACAGCGGAGTTTCTGTATCTGCCAAGCGCTGACGATAGACTGGAATCAAGTTATATCCAGCAGATTTCAGTTGTTCAAATTGAGTTTGTGTAGTCATCTCGGTTTCTCTATATTTCGCGTGGTCAATTTCAGTTAATTTCTTCTCATGCTGATTGAGTGACGCCATCGAAAACCTACACACTTGCTCATTTTCACTTCCTTAACCCTAATTATTTCAACCCAATAATTCTTTTAAGTTATCGACCACATGCTGCGGCTGACAATCTCGAATATTTTCACCATGATTATAGCCATAGCTGACCACAATACAATCAATACCAGCACGACGTGCTGCCTCTACATCATTGACAGAATCACCCACCATCAAAATTTGCTGTTTTGGTAAGGCATAATGTTCCGCACAATACTCTAGCTGCTTGGGATGTGGTTTCCGCTCTTCAAAACGATCTCCGCCTATCACATCATCAAAGTAATCATGCATACCCAGTGCTTGCACAATACTGCGTGCCGGTTGCTCTGGTTTATTAGTCACACAAATCAGAATTTTCTGCTCTGCTTTTGCCCAATCCAAGAACGCTAGAATGCCATCAAAGGGCTGCGTCAAGACACAAGGATCGGCATTGTAAATCTTTAGAAAAGTTTCCAGTAAAAGATGGTGCTGTGCGGCATCCACCTTTCCGGTCAAGTATTCAAGTACGCTATGACAAAATAATGAAGTCCCTTTCCCAATCCAGTTTCGCACCTGCTCTTCTGTGACCAAAGGTAATTGCAACGCATTTAGACTCATATTCATCGCACGATGTAAGTCAGATGCTGAATCGACTAGCGTTCCATCCAGATCAAATAAAATCATTTGGCGTTCTGCTAAACGAACTTCAAACATAATGTCCCTCTATTTTTTTGTAAATTTTCCCCATAAAAAAGGCATGCCCATGCATGCCTTTTGAGGAATGTCTCGGTTTATTTAAACAACACCCATGCAATAATTGCAAGAATGATTAAAACAATGACTGAGATTAAGCCCACAGAGGCATTTTTTTGTGCTTCACGTTCTTGCTCTACACATGTCGCTGGAATTTCTACATCACATGCCTCATTTTTCGGAGCAGCAGTAATGTCAATTCCCTCAGGAATTGGCGCAGGTTTAGGCACACCCACATTGGTCGGCATACCATCACGAGTCAATTGAACTGAACCATCACGCTCTTTCAACTCTGGCATACCTTGATCATTCATTTGTTGTGCTGCAGTTTTAACGATAGGCTCTTGTGTCACAGTCTCAGACGCATTTACTACAGGCTCTTGTGCCGCAGTTTCAGAAACTGCAACAGCTTCAGACGGCTGCTGAACAGGAGTAATTTCTTCTGCTTGCAACGCTTCAACGCTTTGTTCAATATCCGCAGGGATCTCTACAGCTTTAGCCGGAGCCAATAAACTAAACTTCACACTGGCAAACTGTACAATATCACCTTCTTTTAAAAGTGATTCACCAGTCAAGCGGACATCATTAATAAACGTCCCATTGGATGAATTGAGATCTTGCAACCAGAGTGCTTGATCTTTCAGTACAAAGGCAGCATGTTTACGCGATACATCAGATTCTTGCAAAACAATATCTGCTTGTTGATGACGACCCACCAACATATCTCGCTCAATACTAATTTCTTGTCCTGTTAAATCACCAGAAATTGCTTGAATTTTCCAAGTCATGAAGTTAATTCTCTATTGCTCGTTTTTTTCATCATAGCATGCAGTGGTTTCAAAGCTAAACCACTCTGCTGTCTCACCTAAGGCGTGCCCGCCACTTTGCCATTCGGTACGGTAATGGTTTGGCGCTTCACTGCAGGTTCAATGGCGACTGGCGTGGAGACCACTGCCGCTGGCTGTGTCGTTTGTGGTGCTGTCGGTACCGTCTTATACACAGGGGCTGGCGCTGTCCCTTTTGAAACAGGTATGCGCTGTTGATACACATCGTCCACATTTTCAGGTAATTTCGCAAAATTACCGTCATTATCCAGTGCCAGTTGCAGACTATAGAGCTGCCTGTAACGCTGCTGAGACATTTTCTTCACATCAGCAGAATTTCCAACAATGGTCGGATGAATAAAGATCAGCAAATTGCGTTTACTGTTGGATTTTCCTTCCGAGCTAAAGAGTTTACCCAGTACAGGAATAGCCCCTAGCCCCGGAACCGATTGACGCCCATGCAATGTATTGTCAGAGATCAAACCACCCAACACAATCGTTTGACCATGCTCTGCCAAGATCGAGGTTTTGATCGCACGTTTAGTCGTAACCAAGTCCGACGCTTGACCTTTATTGTCTTTTACATCAGAAACTTCTTGCTCCACTTCTAAACGCACAGAGCCGCCGTCGCCAATATGCGGCACAACTTTCAAGGTCACACCGACATCTTTACGCTCAATCGATGTATATGGATTGGCTGTGCCACCATTGGTGGTGACCGAACCTGTCACAAATGGAACGTTTTCACCCACCACAATATAGGCTTCTTCGTTGTCCATCGTCACAATCGACGGTGTAGATAATAAATTGGATTTGGTTTTTTCTTTTAAGGCCTGAATCATCGCACCATAGAGTTTGCGTGAACCATCACTGCCTTCACGATAGTCACCAAGGACCAAAGAAGTACCGGCACTCACCGCGCTACCTGCACCCGCAGCGCCGCCAGTTAAATATCCTGCGGCAATATTTTTTAAACTCGAACCAAAGTTATCAAAGTTAATTAAGCCGATACCACTACTGATATCTCCCAATGCCCATTGCACACCGAGCTGATCGGTATCCGTGCCTTCAACTTCAATAATCGCCGCTTCGATCAGCACTTGCTGACGACGAATATCGAGCTGTTGAATCGCAGACTCAATTTCACGCATGAGCTGCGGATCTGCTTTCACAATCAGTGCATTTTGTGTGGCATCGGCAATAATACTCACGCCATTGGCATTAAAACTTGAGATACCGTTTTGCGTATTATTGGAAGAGTTATTACTGTTGAGGTTAATACCTGAACTGGTGTTATTTTGTGAACTGAATGACTGTGCATTTGAACTATTACTATCATTCATTAAACCGTTCATCGTGCTGCTATTTGAGCTATTCGATGAATTCGTACTCGAAACGGCCTGCCCCGTGACCAAGCCTTGTAAGATTTCCGACAAGTTTTTTGCACTTGCATACTTCAAACGGAAGACTTTCAATCCACCCAATCGATCTGCCGCAGGCACATCTAAGGTCTCAATAATCTTACGAATACGCTTACGTGTCGCTGTATCACCTTTAATGATAATACGATTGGTTCGATTGTCCGCAATAATACGAATTCGTGACCCTTTCGGATCTTTTGATGCGCCGGTCGAACTCATCGACTCTAGCAGTCCAATCATTTCTTCGGCCTGACTCGATTGCAGCGTCACGGCTTCGATATCATTTTGACCCGTTCCATCTAAATTACGAATAATCGTTTCGAGCTGGTAAATATTACTTGCACGGTCTGAGACGATCAGCGCATTGGTCCCTGCCACTGCCGACAAATGTGCAAATTGTGGCATCAGTGGACGTAGGGCTGGAATTAAGTCGTTGGCATTGGTGTTATCAAGCCAAATCACTCGGGTGACAATTTGGTCTCCAGACGCACGGTGGCGCGCATCATAAGCAATGCCCGAGCTTTTTACATTACTGTCTGGAACCAGTTTAATGGTGTTGCCCGATGGAATCGCTACCACACCATTGACATTCAATACACCGAGAAACAGGTCATAGACTTCATTTTTATTTAAAGGCTTATTGGAAATAACCGTTACATTTCCTCGCACCCGTGGATCAACTGCAAAATTTTTCCCCGTGATATCTGCGACTTCATTAATGAATGCCGTAAGATCTGCATCACGTAAATTGATTTTCCATGTTTGTGCATAACTTGCTGTGCTGACCATAGCAACCAAGGGCACCATGGCATAGGCAGCTAAAGTTGAACGGTTATTATTAAATAAAGCCATATACGCCTGTGTTTCCTAACCCTATAAAGTGATGAAACATCACTAAAAATCCTGTTGTATGGTCATCACTTGATCACCACGTTTGACTTCAAGTTTCACCTGCCCTTCACGGCGGGCTTGTTCTAATAATTGCGCCTCAGATTGTCCTGCACCGACTGCCTGCCCATTTAAAGACATGATGCGGTCACCCGGTTGCAAACCCAATTTATTTCTCAAGGCAGCAGGTGTTCGATTTGAAATCTCAAACCCACCATTACCTGATGGATTCACCCCCATTTCCTGCAGATATTGCTCACGATTTTCTGTCATGCGTTGTACGGCCTGACCAATCGCGGACTGCGTCGTGCCTTGCCCTGAATTTGCAGGATTAGCTGCATTTTGCATGCTGTTATTTTGCAAAGATCCGCCTGATGTTGCATTGGCTGTAGGGACAATCGGTTGATCTAATCCGTTTTCAATACCTTGGAACGCTAATTCACGCCGTGCACCATTACCCTGCGTTAAAATCACCTTATCCCAATAAACTTCAGCCAGTTGATATGATGAACCTTGAATGGTTTCTCCAACCAAGTAGCGATCTGAACTATCATTGACCTTAATCACTGCCGACGAGTAGCGACTTGGCTGTCCAACCACCACACCTTGTAACACCATATTTAACTGCGCGTCAGCTGCTGAACTGCGGTTTTCCTGAAACAAGGCAAAAGAGCTAATATTAGGAACTTGCGTTTGCTGTGAACCCAATTCAACTCGGTCTAACTGCATGGCTTGTGGCGGTGCAATCAATAACCAAAATAAAGCGGCTAACTTCCAGCACAGGTACAAAATTATTAAAACCAAGACCACAGGTGCAAGTCGATCTGTTTGCTTCCAATTGATCTCGCGGATTTTTTCGAAATAGTCAGCCATCAGTTCACCCCACTCAATAGGGGTTGACGCGAACTAATCACATACGTATCTAATCCTGCCTTACCTTCATAGGAAGCAACATTCATCAAAAAGCGCTGGGTTAATTGCACATCCAACATGAGGTCTGGCTCAAGTGACATATTCATCATTTTTTGTTCACGTTGATCTCGAACATCAATCGACAATTTGCCATTATCGTCTTTTAATTGAGCCAACATGGCAGGCACATTCATTGACTCTTGACGCTGTGCAAAGCTAAATGATAAATCCCCACCTGCCCACTGTATCTCGCCTGATGAACGACTAAATCCCTGTTGTGGCTTATATTTAAACTGCACATCTTTTAATTGAATGGCATTCATTGGCCATTGCCAATCGGCAAAACTTTTTAAGGTTTCAGGAGCAATTTGACCCTCTAAGTTTTTAATACTAATACTTTTACCAAAACCATACCCCATCACACCTTGTAGTTTGGTATTGCCACTATGAATTTCAACATTTGCACCCAAGCGTAATAAAATCAAATCCCACGGGCGTGTGTTCCAGTTTAACGAGCCTTTCAAATTTCCTCGTGTCCAATCTGCTTGCCCATGCCAAATATTGCCACTGACGTTATGTAGCATTTGGTTATTTTTATAAAACTTTGTAATGAGCCACGCTGCTGGCACTTGCAGCATAACGAAAATTAAAAAACTGATCGCAGCAAAAATGAGCCACCGAATATTATTAGTTTTATTGATCATCCCACCACAACCGATCCATCAATTTTTTTCCATCATTTAAACATTTTTCTTTATAGACACATTATGCATACTTTTTCTGCATAGCCAATTCAAAGAGATAAAAAAACCAGGCATTTGCCTGGTTTAATTATCCTGAACTCAGGATATGACGATTTCATGAATTATTCTTAAATTAAGAAATCTTCTAGTTTCGCGCCTTTTTCCAACTCAGCCACTAACCAACGTGGTTGCTTACCACGACCAGTCCAAGTGTCATCTGCATTGGTTTTGCTACGGTAACGTGGCTCAACCGCTTTACGAGTTGATTTTTTACGTTTGCTTGAACCAAATTCAAGGATTTGTTCAACGCTTAAATCTAAATTTTCTGCAATTTCAACAATACGGTTGTACGCATCTTCAATCGCTTGATCTTTTTTAGATGCAATCAATGCTTCAGCTTCTACTTGAAGCTTCTTTAACTCTTCAACTGATAAATTACTAATATCAGGCATAATCTTTAACTCCGAAATTTCATTTTAATAATGCTTATGAAAACTCGCTCATAATATTATAATAAAATTTTTATTCAATAAATAATTTTCATTTTACTACAATATTTTAACACGACTCCTTAAAATATATAAAGTTAAATTGTATTTAAATATTATTTCCCACTGAAATCTCTAAAGCTTTTATTTTTGTCTTTATACTTTCTGGAATTGAAGTTTTTTGTAGGGTAGTTTTATCCACGCACACAATAACTGCATCGCCTGTTGCAACGATTTTTTGTTGCTTTTCACTCCATAATATATAACTCATACGAAATGCACTATTCCTTAATTCTTCAACGCGCGTTGCCACTTTTAAAATATCAGGATAAATCACGGGGCTTAAATATTTACACTGGCTTGAAGCCACAACCGTAACCACAGACTGATCAAATATATCCAACTGGTCTAAATAACCAATCCGCGCACTTTCCATATAACGATAATAATGCACGTTATTTACATGCCCAAAAGCATCCATATCCCCCCAAGCTACGTGTTGAGTATGAATCAATGAATATTGAGCTAAATTTTCTTGCATATAATGTCCTTATATTCTAATTTCCATAAAATTAGCATTATTTTCAAATATTAAATTTAATTGTTTGGTCAAATCTTCCTGCTGATCTAAAGCTGACTTGATACGTAAATAACTCATTAATACATCATCTGGATATAATTCTAATAATGCATCCGCCTCAGCTTGGCGTGCTGTCGCTTGGTAAATATTCCATTTTGCAAAACTAAAAACAGGCAGCGCAGGATACTTTTCTTCCCAACGTTGAATCTGCTGTTCTACAGCCACATAGTCAGGGTTTTGCTTCAGCATTTTTTGCTGGAACCACAAAAAGAACACTTCTTTGTTAAATTGCTGTTCCAGCAAATGAATAGCCAATTGCTCATGTTCCTGACTCATCTCTGGCATACGAGACAAGACTTTTAACCACAACACTTTGACCACATATTTGCGCTCTGTGATTTGATCTTGCAAATCCAAATAACGCTGCTTTAAGTGCTGTAAGTCATCGACATCTGCTTGATCAAATGCTGATAATAATTGCTCCAACCAAGCTTGTTTTGTCAGCTCATCTAAATGTCCATAACGTGTCGAACGCAAATACAACCAAGGGAACTGCAACGCAAACATACCCCATAGCGTAGTTAAGCGCTGCTCATAGGCAGTGCTGACTTTTTGCAACCATGGCGATAATTCATGTTGATTCAAAAATTCGAGATGCGTTAAAGCCTTTTCACCCTCTTGTTGGGATAAATAAATTTCAATCCGTTGCAATTCTGCGAGTTCAAAAGCCATTGGATTGGTCTGAGTTAATGCATTTAATGCTGTTTCATATTGTTGCTGAATCCAATATAAACGCGCATCGATCACCCCTTTTAATAATCCAGACTCAGTAAAAGCTTGCTGAATAAAGTTTTTTTGATCTTGCGCAGCATTTAAAAGCCAAATGACAGCCAATTGCTCATAGGGATGTAGTTTATTAAAACTAAAGACCGTTTCAGATTTACGTTGTTCTCGACTTAAATAACGTTTAACCGCATACCAAAACATTTGCACGATCAAACTCAGTAGTGCCAGCAATAATGCTAAAAACCAAATATTGGATTGAACTTGCCATTCACGCCAGTATAAATACACATAGCCTGCACCATGCCCAAAACTCAGCAAACTAATAATGGCAACAACCAATAAGCTAATAAATAAATAGGCCAATAAAATATGTTTCATAGTCGATTATCCTATGAGTGCCCGAGTATTTAACAGCGGTACAGAAATAACCGGAATATCCTTTAATTGTTCTAAACGTTGGCGTATTGGTTTTAATGAAGCATCTGGCAATTGCTGCATAATTTGCATAATTTCAGTGATTTCTTGTTGAAATTGAGGATATTGTCCTTGATTTAAAACCTGCTGAGCCAAAATTAAACGTAACTGCATTTCTTTTAATACCAAGCTACGCTGCATTAATAAGGGACTCGGTTGTTCGACTGATTCGACTTGAATCCATTTTTGCCAAAAAGAAAGACCTTTTTGCTGCTCTTTTGAACTATAGGGCTTTAATATTTCTTTTTCTAACAATTGATCGATCGATTGCAGAGTATTTTTCACTTTATCAGACTGCAACTGACGCTCTGTCACATATTGCTTTAAGGTTTCACGGTCTTTTTGAATTACCTGATGCAAACTCATGCGCAGTGCAGGTGCCAAGCTCAACTGATCTAATTGTTGATCTAATTGGTTTAATTTTTCCAAGGCGACAGCAAATTGTTGTTGCTGCATGGCAAATTCAACCAAATCAAGTTGCTGGCCCACAACCAACATCGGCTCAATACTATGGGTCGCCTCAGCAGCAATCGAAGCATTCGATGTCGTTGCAGCCGACATCTCGGTCGTTGTGCCGCTCAACTGACGTTTCAAAGCCACGACCTGATCATTCAAACCTGCATTGCGCTGTTGCAATAAAGTTTGCTGTTGCATCAGTTCGGTTTGTTGAGCATTGACTTGAAATAGGTCAAAACTGAGTTTAGCCAACCAAAGTACGGCGACAATGACCACAACGACAAACAACTTCTTCATGTATTTCCCTGCACGACTTGCACATGCTGCAATATGTGTGTCGCGTTTAAATCTTCGAGTTGAATAATTTTAAAATCTTTGTTCAGTGTTATACGACTTTGCTCAAGTAGCTCGAACAACCTTACACCTAAAACTAAAAAATGTGCATGGCGCAGTACTGATAAATGCGACTGAATCAGGTCAAGCCAATTGAGCCAACTGGCCTCACTGGTGATCAACATACAATATGGAGATGACAACTGATGTTCAGAAATGAGTGTTTTTACTTTTTGAGTGGTCTCTTCCGGTAGATGGCGTTCGTATAGCACAAAATTAAGAATCTGAATGCCACGTGCTAGCAACTGCTGCATCATAAATTGACGACCACCTTCACCGCGCCAAAATGCAACGCAAGCCCCGGCCTCCAATTGTTCTAAATGGCTTAAAGTGAGCATTCCCTCCGAAGTTTCCACCTGCGGTACGACACTGCGAATACCATAATCAGCTAACTTTGCTGCGGTTGCGTCACCGACTGCAACCCATTGCATATGTTCGAGCTGATCAAGTGAAATGCCTGCCTTACGCAAACCTTGCATACCAAAGGTGACCGCAGAGGGGCTCACTACAACCAATACATCCGCAGCACTCAACTGGGCGTAGCACGCTGCCAATGCTTCTGACCATGCCCGCGGCTTGAGCTCAAGTAATGGAAGCTCAGCCACAGCAACACCCGCAGAGCGCAGCGTCAAGCTAAGCTGCGCTGCACGATCTGTCGGACGTGTATTGATAAAAAGCATGTATTAATACAGTGCCTTTAAAATGTCACCTGCACCTTGGGCTAACAAGTCTTGGGCCAATTTGACACCCAACTGTTCAGCCTGTTCGGGAAGGCCTACTTGCTGTGCTTTCAACAAGATTTGACCGTCAACACTACCGACACGACCTTCCAAATGAATCTGACCATTTTCTGAGGTTGCATAACCTGCAATCGGTACTTGGCAGCCACCTTCTAGATATGCATTAAAAGCACGTTCTGCGCGTACACAGGCATTGGTCTCTGCATGCATTAAGGGCAAAATTAAATCCAATACAGTTTGATCTTGGCTACGACATTCTAGGCCCAATGCACCTTGTCCAACTGCAGGTAAACTCACAACAGGCTCAAGAGTATGACGAATACGCTCTGCTAAACCCAGACGCTTTAGCCCTGCACTCGCCAAAATAATCGCATCATAGTTACCCGCATCGAGTTTAGATAAACGCGTACCCACATTGCCACGCAGATCAATAATTTCAAGGTCTGGACGTTGTTTTAAAATTTGGCATTTGCGGCGCAAGCTCGATGTCCCCACCTTCGCACCCTGTGGTAACTCATCAAAACTGTTATAGGTATTTGAAACGAAAGCATCTAATGGGTCTTCACGCTCACAAATCACGGCCAAGCTTAAACCTTCAGGCAAAGCCATTGGCACATCTTTCATCGAATGAACTGCCAAGTCTGCACGACCATCCAACAATGCCGCTTCTAATTCTTTTACAAATAATCCTTTCCCCCCAATTTTGGCTAAAGGGGTATCTAGAATCTTGTCACCTTGGGTCACAAAGGTCACCAACTCAACTTTTAAATTTGCATGAAGTGCTTCTAAACGTGCACGAATATGTTCCGCCTGCCACAGTGCAAGCGGGCTTTGTCGAGTTGCGATCTTAAGGATATTCATAAATTTTAAAATACAGTCTATAGGGCTATTATTCTAAACTTAACTTGCTCAGTTGAAAATGCAAGCTTAATTCGCAATGTGCTTTGACCCTTGCCCTATAATTTTTGTATTCGCTCACGTAAATTCGGTAAATGTCGACGGCTGACCGCCAAACGCTCTTCTAAATCTCGACAACGCACCTGATACTGCCCCGAGCTTACGACTTCTAAACCCTCTAAAAAGCTCACAGACACCAAGGCATTTCGATGAATACGTATAAAGCGATCACCAAATTCATGCTCTAAATCCTTCAGCGTTTCATCAATGAGTACGCTGCCGTTTTTGTGCCGAACAGTGACATATTTCTGATCCGCAAGAAAATAGTAAATATTTTCCACAGGTACAAGCTCTACACCACGATAGGTCTTTGCCGCGATTTGATGGCGGCTGATTTTAATTTCGTCCATATTTTCTTTTTGTTTTATCGTGCTCAATTGAGCTTGGGTTAATTTAGTTAAATGATCTAAAACCTGCTGCAATTCCTGTTGCATAATCGGTTTTAGTAAATATCCCTCTGCATTCGACTTAAATGCATCAAGTGCATGATGATCATATGCAGTACAAAAAATAATAGCGGGCATGGGGTCTAATTCACGCAACAATTTCGCGCAAGTCAATCCATCCATTTCAGGCATTTGTATATCTAGTAAGATGACATCAGGCTCGAGGCTTTGAGCCAAGTCAATCGCTTGTTGACCATGCGAAGCTTTCGCAACCACCTGATGTCCAAGTTGAGTGACTAAACGTGACAATCGCTCTACTGCTAGAGGCTCATCATCACAGATCAGGATGTCCATTTCTCCTCCTTATCTCGTTAACGTCATTTATTTTTATTGGTCAACTGAGATTTCTATTTATATTGATATTGCACCACAGTCGTATACATTCCCTCGCCTGCGTAGGTTTGAAAAGTGACATGCTGACCATAATATGCCTCAAGTCGCTGTTTCACGTTTTCGATGGCAATACCATTCCCCTGACGTAATTTAATTGTATCCTGTGTATAAGGATTTGTAATAACGATATTAATTTGATTTTGTAATATTTCAATCAATATATTTATCGTACTCTTTGTCAAAATCTTTTCGACTCCATGAAAAATACTATTTTCTAACAAAGGTTGTAAAGTTAATAGTGGAATTTGTACTTGAGCGTACTGTTCAATGTCGGCCAGTTTCCACTCCACATTGAGCCGATCCCCCAATCGCATTTGTTCGATGGCCAAATAACGCTGACACAGATCGATCTCATCTTTGAGACTCACTAGCTTCAATTCTTGAAAACTCGCACGGAACAAACGCGATAAATTCAGCAGCATTTGCTCCGCTTTATCTGGGTCAATCGCAATCAAGCTAATCACATTGTTTAAGCTATTAAATAAAAAATGCGGATGAATCCGAGCTTGCATCGCCTGAATACGTGCGTTTAATTCACTATGATGTTGTCGCCCCCACTGCTCTCTTAAATATAAATATCGAAAACAAAATGCGCCAAGTAAAACCCCATAGCTCAGATTTAAAACTACACCAGCAGCTAAAACGTCTGCACTCAATCCAGTTAAACTGAAATTTTCACCAAAATAGATCAAGACATTTAAAATTAAGGTGGTGAACAACACCAAAGCTTGCAATAAAACAAACCCGCTAAACATGAGCATTTTCATGCTTAAACCACGCGTCTTACTCTGCAAAAGCTCTGAAAATGCAGCAAATGCCAATAAAATCCAGTTAATAAACAACACATGCTGCATAACACTCGAAAAACTTAAGGCATGCCACGATTGAGCTTGGGCCAAGGCCAAGACCAAAGCCACGATATTGCCCGCAAGAAAAAGCTCCCACAGATAGTGCCAACGGCCCATTTTTCCTGAAAATACTGAAATTATCATAGACCTAAACCCTGTCTAAAAGTTTGATCAACTTGCCCTTCGGCAACTGGGTTCGAATTTGCTATACTCTTGCTCAGTTCTATGCTTTTTATCTTATTGAGCCGACATGACCACATCTTCTAATTCCTCAAATCCGTCACAAGCCCAAACTTCAGGCATGTGGGGCGGTCGTTTTTCCGAAGCTACTGACGCTTTTGTTGCTGAATTTACAGCATCTGTACAGTTTGACCAACGCTTTTATAAACAAGATATTGCAGGTTCAATTGCACATGCAACCATGCTTGCAAAAGTTGGCGTTCTAACTGAACAAGAGCGTGACGATATTATTAATGGCTTAAACACCATCAAAGCAGAAATTGAAGCGGGTAACTTCGAATGGCGCATTGACCTAGAAGATGTGCACATGAATATTGAGTCACGCTTGACTCAACGTATCGGTATTACAGGTAAAAAACTACACACCGGTCGTAGCCGTAATGACCAAGTTGCAACCGATATCCGTCTGTATGTTCGCGACGAAATCGATGCGATTTTAGAATTATTGAAAAAATTACAAAAAGGCATCCTAGGCTTAGCGGCGAAAAATACCAATACCATCATGCCGGGCTTCACGCATTTACAAACTGCACAGCCAGTGACTTTTGGCCACCACTTAATGGCGTGGTTTGAAATGTTGGTTCGTGACTCAGAGCGTTTAATTGACTGCCGTAAACGTACCAACCGCATGCCTTTAGGTTCTGCTGCACTTGCTGGAACAACCTACCCGATCGACCGCGCATTCACTGCAGAATTACTAGGTTTTGAAGCCGTTGCAGAAAACTCTTTAGATGCTGTGTCTGACCGTGACTTCGGTATTGAATTCAATGCTGCGGCATCACTCATCATGATGCATTTATCACGTATGTCAGAAGAAATGATTCTTTGGACATCGGCTCAGTTCAAATTTGTAAACATTCCTGACCGTTTCTGCACTGGCTCGTCAATTATGCCGCAAAAGAAAAACCCAGACGTTCCTGAGTTGATCCGTGGTAAAACTGGCCGTGTATATGGTGATTTGATGAGCCTATTGACCCTGATGAAAGGTCAACCATTGGCATACAACAAAGACAACCAGGAAGATAAAGAACCACTATTCGATGCAATTGATACTGTTCGTGGCTCACTCATGGCATTTGCCGACATGATTCCTGCACTAGTACCAAACATTGACATCATGCGTGAAGCAGCACTTCGTGGCTTCTCAACTGCAACTGACCTTGCCGACTACCTCGTTAAAAATGGCGTAGCATTCCGTGATGCACATGAGATTGTGGGTAAAGCAGTTGCTCTCGGTGTTCAAGAAGGCAAAGACCTTTCAGAATTAACCCTTGAGCAACTTCAACAGTTCTCTGACTTGATTCAGGCCGATGTCTTCGAAAAAGCTTTAACACTCGAAGCATCTGTCAATGCACGTAACCACATTGGTGGTACTGCACCTGCTCAAGTTGAAGCAGCAATTGAACGCGCGCATGCACGTTTAGAAAAACTTTACGCATAACTTTTTCAAGTTAAATGGAGTATTGATATGTCTCGACAAGTTTTTTGCCGTAAATATCAGGCTGAAATGGAAGGTTTAGACTTTGCACCATTCCCGGGTGCAAAGGGACAAGAATTGTTTGATACGGTATCTAAACAAGCTTGGCAAGAATGGCTAAAACACCAAACTACGTTGATCAATGAAAAACGTTTAAACGTGTTTGAAGCTGACGCGAAAAAGTTCCTTGAAGAGCAACGTGAAAAATTCTTCAGCAATGATGAATCTTTAGAAAAAGCCGAAGGCCTAAAGCCTGAGGCGTGATAAAGCTGAGCACTGCTCCGCCACGCCGCAAAACAAGCAGCTATGCTGTGCGTAGGCTTTAATTGAAAAGAATCTCCAATCTTGGGGATTCTTTTTTATTGCTCTAAAAATTACGCAACACAAGCGAAGCGCGTAGCTTCAAATGTCATGAAGGAGTCCAAAGGGGCCCCTTTTTTGTGCTTAGGAGTACTGCCACGCCGCAAGACATGCAGCTATGCTGCTCGTAGGCTTGAATTGAAAAGAATCTCCAATCTTGGGGATTCTTTTTTATTGCTCTAAAAATTACGTAAGACAAGCGAAGTGCGTAATTTCAAAATAAAGTCTGAAAGGACTCTTTTTTTGCTTCGGAGCACTGCTATTTTCGCAAAACCAAGATGACGTCTGTGTAAGCTTTCATTCAGAAATGATCTTCATCATTGCTGGAAAATCTTTTATCCATTGATCAATTTTATTTAAACTTAAATAAATGAACTTATTATTTAAATAATGTTAATTGTATTTTTTCCATTACATATATCGATTTTTATCGTTTAAATCCAAACAAAACCTACCAAAGTTATTGGCCAATTTGTATCAAAAATTCTGAATGTAAATTTGTGATACATTTCTCAATAAAACACAACATTACACTACAATAAACTCCATGTATTTCTAAATCTACTTTCCTATAATAACAATCAAGGAAATGGAAACATCTTCCATAATAGCGATAAGTAACCCCGATTTTCCTTCCCAGATTTCCCCCAAAATCTGGGAATTTTTTTATCCAAAATTTGCACTAACGTCTCACATTTAACTTCAAGCTCTAATCAAATGAAGCGCTGTTCAAACTAGTCAAACCCTCAATTTTTTCTAAAAACTCGGCAATAAAAAAGCCCCGATCACGGAGCTTTTAATAACTACCTTTAAATCAAGGTTGCTTTAAATACGGCCATGCGGCTTTTAAATAAATAAACATCGACCATAAAGTTAAAACTACGGCTGTATAGAGCAATCCATACGCCAACATTTCTAGGGGTTGCCAATTTAGCAAGAACACTGAAATCGCAATCATCTGAAATGCTGTTTTATATTTACCAACGGTTGAAACCGCAACACTGGTACGCGCGCCTAATTCAGCCATCCACTCACGCAGGGCAGACACCGTGATTTCACGTGAAATAATTACAATCGCTGCAAAGGCCATCGAAATGGTCGGTTGCCATTGCACCAAGACGATCAACGCAGTTGCGACCATCAGTTTATCTGCAACAGGATCGAGAAAACGTCCAAATGCTGAAGTCTGATTTAAACTTCTTGCAAGGTAGCCATCAAACCAGTCAGTGACAGCTGCGATCACAAAAATAGCAGTCAGCAATATATGACGTGACATGCTTGCAGCATGCTCACCCACGCCCATTGCAGGTGGCCAGTACGCCACCAACAAAAACACAGGAATTAAAGCAATTCGTGCCAATGTTAAAATATTAGGAATATTCAGGATTCGACCTGTTGTCATAGACACCCCAGTTTTCCCCTCATGCACGATGAAAATGCAAAATAATTTGAGGATTTATCCATCGTTAGTTGCACTCACTTTATACGAAATGCCCCTCAGTGTCACTAGGCAAACACCGTAACAGTCTGTCGCGCAATCGCTATCAACTGGTTATTTTCATCCCATAAATGAGCATATTCTGTAGCGTATCCATCCGCTGCATAATCGGTAAATACTTTATATTTAAACCAATTATGTAAGTTTGATTGCAAGGGATGTACATAGGTCAATGTCCACGTTAAAGAACTCGCAGGTGCCATGGTTTTGTACATAGGCAGTACACCGGGCGGCCACATATCCATCGAGACCAGTAAATCAGCTACGGTCATCTTACGGTTATCGTGGCGTTCTGGATTAAAACGCATCCAACCACTAAAGTCAGGCTTTTTGCTTGCAGTACACGGATACTGCCCATCTACCCAGGCCAAATCCATTTGCTGAAAGCACTGGGGTGCAAGTGGATGATGTTCGGCGATCTTTAAACTGCTCACTTCAGGGAAATCGGGTGCTTGACATTCCTGATTGACGGCAATAGTTGATTCACGTGGAACACCAAAGCTCGCCAATAAAATGCTTTGTACAGCATCATCTTGCCAAATTCGAACTTCGATGGTGGTGACGGATTTACCCTGTCTTAAAATTTCCGCACTTAAACGCACGGGCGCCAATTGTACTGGCCCAACAAAGGTCACATTACAACTGAGTAAACGTCGCTGCGGATCTGCAATGGTGGCAACAGCTTTGTGCATCATCATGCCAGCCACTAAGCCGCCATAGATCGTACGCCCTTGCAACCATCCTTCTGGAATCTCAACCCATTCATTGTGTTCAATATATTGATACAACTGTGCGAGTGACATCATCATCCCTGATCATATTTTTGATTTTTATATCATTGTATAAAAATTAAATGATGTGAATGATCTGTGACTCATGCGTCAATGAGCATTTTGGCAAATTCAGGATTGACGCGTCATCGATTGGGCTTAGTTCGCGCTATTCATGCAGGATTTTATAAATGGTGCGCGCCATCACATCGCCTAATCCCGGTACAAGTTTTAAATCATTTTCCGAAGCTTTGAGTACCCCCTGAATGCCACCAAAATGGGTCAACAGATCCCGACGACGTTTTGGCCCTAAGCCCGGAATCACCTCAAGTACCGATGAGCCACGCTTTTTATCTCGTTTCGCTCGATGTTTAGTAATAGCAAAGCGGTGGGCTTCATCACGAACCTGTTGAATCAAATGCAGGGCTTTATGGTCTTCGGGCAATTGGATTTTTTCACCATCGGTAAAGTGCAAGGTTTCCAGACCTGGTTTACGCCCCTCGCCTTTGGACACCCCGACCATAAAGGCATCGAGCTCGAGCTCCTGCATGACTTCCATCGCCATGTGTAATTGACCTTTACCCCCATCGATTAACAACAAATCGGGCAGCATATGCTTTTTATAGCGGCGGGTCAGCGCTTGACGCATGGCAGCATAATCATCTCCTTCGGTAATGTCATTGATGGAAAATTGGCGATAGTCGCGCTTTCTTGCGCCGCCCGCATCAAAGACCACACAAGACGCGATGGTTGCCTCGCCCATAGTGTGAGAAATATCAAAACATTCAATACTGTCAATTGGTCGCCCTACCACTTGTTCTAACTGATGAAAACGTTCATTCAATTCAAAATGATCAGCCAGTTTACCTTTAATCGCATGCTGCACATTCATTTGTGCAAGCTCTTGCCATTCGGCACGAGTTTCTCGCACTTTATGTTTGATTTGAATTTTTTTATCAAAGTGCTGATGTAGTGCATCTTCCATGTCTTTGCGATCTGGAATATCGACATTGATGATGAGTTCAGTTGGAATCTCATCTGCAACTTGAAAGTAGAAATTGGCAATGAAGTCCGAGAGCATTTGACCTAGATCATCACCCTGCATATCAGGGAAATAACTCTTTCCGCCGAGCATTTTGCCATTGCGCACATGCATGATTTGCACACAGGTCACACCGGCTTGATAAGCAATGGCAATGATATCAGCCTCACCTTTGACTTTATAAATCGCTTGCTGAGTTTGCACATCACGCAGCAGCGCCATACGATCACGATAAAACACCGCCTTTTCAAACTCGAGTGCTTCGGCCGCAGCTTCCATTTTCCCAATCAGCTCTTGATTAAGCTCTTTAGTGTCGCCTTGTAAAAACCGAATCGAGTTATTGACATCTTCTTTGTAATCTTCGGGTGAGATCAAACCCACACAAGGCGCTGAACAGCGTTTAATTTGGTATTGCAAGCATGGTCGTTTGCGCTGCGAAAAATAGCTATTTTCACACTGACGCACATTAAATAGTTTTTGCAGCACCACCAAAGTATCACGCGCGTTATAAGCACTCGGATAAGGCCCAAAAAACTTACCAGCTTGATGCTTACCTTTCCCACGTCCTGCGGCAATTCGTGGATAGGGTTTATCGGCAGAGATAAAAATATAAACATAAGACTTATCATCACGCAGCATGATGTTATACGGCGGACGATGCAACTTAATCAGGTTTTGTTCGAGCAATAGGGCTTCCGTTTCAGAACGCACCACCAAACTTTCAATATCATAAATACGGGCAACCAAAGCCTGCGTCTTGGGATGCTCAATGGTTTTCACAAAATAACTCGACACACGATTTTTTAAATTCTTTGCTTTACCCACGTACAGCAACTCACCGTCTTTACCCAGCATGCGGTAAACACCGGGTAGAGTCGTCATATTGGCAAGAATTTTTTCAATATGTTCGCGTGCGTTTTCGTTCACTTTTGCCTTGTTCCGTCTTCGATATTGCTCTTTGACATGATGTGATGCTTTTACCTACATTTTCAAGCAATCCCGCAAATTTATTGTTGCTCATAGCAATGATCTGATTGCTAAAAGCTATTAATGCAAAATTCTAAATTTGCTATGCTCAAAACATCACGCTTTAGGAACATGATGCATGACGAACGCCAATCCCGCCATCCATGTCGTACACCCGACAACTTCGACGCAGAGCACTGCTGAAAAAAACCGTTTGATGGGTAAGCCGCGTTTTCATTTTGAACCGCATGACGTTATGCAACGCTTAAAGCAACGGATCATTGGACAAGAAGCAGCATTAGACGAAATTGAAAAAATGCTGCATGTGGTCAAGGCTGATTTTTCCAGTCCTGAACGACCGCTCTCCGTAACCTTAATGCTTGGACCGACAGGTGTTGGTAAAACCGAAACTGTGCGTTTAATCAGTGAAGTGATTTATGGCCGACCTGATGCCTTTTGCCGTATTGATATGAACACGCTCGCACAGGAACATTATGCGGCTGCCATTACTGGTGCGCCTCCGGGCTATGTCGGTTCTAAAGAAGGCCATAGTTTATTTGATGAAGTTGCCATTGCAGGTAGTCATACCCGTCCGGGCATCGTGCTTTTTGATGAACTGGAAAAAGCGTCAACCGAAGTGCTTCGCGGCTTAATGAATGTGCTAGATAGCGGAAAATTAACCCTAACCTCAGGTACAAAAACCATCGACTTTCGTAATTGTATGATCTTTATGACCAGCAATGTCGGTGCACAAGCGGCACAGCAATATCTAGATAAGTTAAATTTTTTGCCCGAAAAAATACAAAAGGTTTGTCTCAAGCGCGTGCCGGTCAGCAGCATTATTGAAAAAGTCATGCAACGTAAATTCGACCCTGAATTTATTAACCGTATTGATCGTGTATTGCAATATCAACCCGTTCAAGATGATGCCTTGCCCCGTTTGGTGGAGATTGAACTGGAAAAACTTAATCAACGCCTACAACATCAAAAACGCAGTATCAAACTCACAGATGCAGCCAAAGCACATTTTTATCAGAACCATGATATTCGTTATGGCGCACGACATTTAGCACGAAAAATACGGGTTGAACTTGAACCTATTTTGGCGGTGTATTTTTTGAATCATCCCGAACAAACTAAAATACACCTAGATGCACAACTTGGACAATTGGTTATTATTAAATAATTCACTGGTCTTTAAAAGGCATGCTCACATACCTTTATTCAGCATTCTTATATTTATTGGATTGGAACACCAATCGCTTTAGCAAAAGCTTGCGGATCTTTCGGTGAAACCATGACAAATTTGGTTTTGCCATCTCGAAGATATTCAATTTTTAAACGTTTAATGGAAAGCGCAGGTGCCGCAGACAAATCCTGACTTGCACTGATGCGTTGGATATCCTGCAAAGGAATCTGCCAACGTAGAAACATGCTACGGATGTTTAATTCTGTAGCGGAAATTTGATAACGTGTATTGAATATTGGCCACCACAGCAGTAATACCGTTAAAATATACACCGCGGTATGAAGAGGATATTGTTGCATCGTGCCTTTGGCTTGCATGGTGAGTAATAATTGAATGAGTAAACCGCTCATACAAACAATAAACGCCACCACCCACCAATCTTTTTTTGAACGAAAAACTTGCATCTTATCCCCCATCAACTGCTTTTATTCTATACAAGATTTTGCAGGATGCATCTGCTATTTCAGCTTTATTTTTGCAGGAAATAAGCATACTTATCACATTATTTTCAAGAATATGGAGATCCATTTCGCTCAAGTTTCGCTAGTCATCTATTGTTATTTTTGGCGTTATTTACGCTCGGATCACGCTTCTTTCGACATAGGTTGTTCCTGCAAACGTTTATAATTCTTTTTCTCTCGATACATTTTAGCATCGGCTTGTTGTACCAAGCTCATGGCATCTACATAGCCTTGCTGATGGTCTGTTTGGCACAGCCCAATACTTAAACTTAAGCCTGCTTCCATTTCAGCCACCGCTTCTAATAAACGCGGGATAAAACTCGCTTCCACATGCTTTTCACTACATCCCGGCAAGACCAAACAAAATTCGTCTCCGCCATAACGGAAGCAATGATCATCTAAACGTGCAACCGACTTTATGGCCGCAGCAACCGTTTGTAGTACCTGATCTCCACGTGGATGACCTTGTACATCATTGATCTTTTTAAAATCATTGATATCAATAAACACTACTGTTACGGGTTCATGATTACGCTGTGCGGTATATAAAATACTGGTCAATAAGGTCAATAAATGCCGGACATTTAAGAGTCCTGTTAATGGATCGCGCTGTGAAAGTTCTTCCATTTCTTGTGCACGAAACTCTAGCGCATGCGCATACTGTTCCATTTTTTCACGGGAGATCTTCACCTCATTAATCAAACTCCACACATAGGTTTCCACCACCAATGTAGTGTCGAACATAAAGAGCTTTTCCAAGGTGTTAATAATCCGCTGATATTGTTCCGTATCATTAAAGGTACGCTGAATTAAGCGAAACAACATGGTCTTTAGGGTATGCACCGCAGAGAGATACAACTTCGGCTCTACACCTATGCGCTTATGAACCAAACCAATCCGTAAACGGTTATTCACATACGCGCTGTCATAGCGCCCAGAAAATAAATCCAATAAATATTGATGCTGCGCGCGTTGCAAACGCTTCAAGGTATCAAGATCACCAATCAAAGTGGCAATTTCTGGAATTGAGGTCTGATTTTCATAAAATTCATCGACCATACTGTCGAGGATCGGCGCCACAATTCCACCAATCGAAGCCAGTTCCGCCAGCTCTAAATCAGTCAAGCCAAGCAACTGTTTACGTCTTTCTATATCTTGCCTCGAAATATGCATTTGATGCATCAATGTTTGGTTGGTTGCTTTCATGAATCGGATCCCCTTCCCGCCAAATCCTTCCCTTCAGGCGTTTACACAGGGTTTCTATGCAGTAGGTCTGCAATGTTTCCACCGTTTTCACCTTTGGGTTTTGGCTATCATTGATGATGACGCTTTTCTTTCAGCTCAATGGTTTGGCATGGGCTTAAGTTTGGACGTCAACATCATATTCCTCGTCTGTTGGCACATTTTTTCTGGCTTATTCTGGTTCTGGCTTATTTTGGCTAACACTATTACTGCTTTTAGCTGATTTGCTCTGCATGATTATTTTTATTCTGCTTGCACGATAACTGATATTTCGCTGACTGTCAGCATAAAAAAACGCCCCTAAGGGCGCATTTTTTCAATATTTATTCTACTTTTAAAATAAATATGGGCGTACAAAAATCAGGAAGAACAGCCCCAACATCAGGAACCACTTTAAAAAGTAATACAGTGAACGATTGGTTTTTTTCAAGGCTTTGGCTTTTATACGAATTTGATAGACATAGCCAAATACTTTATTTAAACCACCCGTTTTATCACCGCTTTCATTCGGTGAACTCGCAGCAGTCATGACATTTTTACCAAACCAATGGTTAAAAGCTTCCATCCACTTTGACTTTAATGGCCGTTCAACGTCTGCAAAGAAAATAATCCGGTTCTGATCCGTTTTATTTTCAGCATAGTGAATATAGGTTTCATCAAACACCACACTCTCGCCGTCACGCCATGAGTACCGCTGACCATCGACATCAATAAAACAACGGTCATCATTCGGCGTTAGTAAGCCCAAGTGATAACGCAATGAACCGGCATAGGGATCACGATGACGGACTAAACGACTGTCAGGCGCCAACTCAGTAAACATCGCGGCTTTAATAGTGGGTAGATTTTTTAACAAGGCCGTAGTTTTTGGGCAAAGTTCAGCAGCCGAAGGATGGGCTGAGTCATACCATTTTAAATAAAAGCGTTTCCAACCTGTTTTAAAGAACGAGTTAAATCCAAGGTCATCATAAGTACTCGATGCTTTGATGCCCCCTTTTTCATACAAGGCCTTGGCTTCATCACGAATCATTTCCCAGTTTTCATCCAGCACTTTCAGGTCCTTGAAATGCTGGGTGTCGATATAAGGCTGGTTGGGAACTTTGGAAAACAGGTACATCAAAAAGTTAATCGGAGCCAGGAGGGTGGAATGGTCGAAAAACTGGCGGTAGAACGTATGACGCACCTTACCCCGATGCTGAATATATAAGGCAGATATGACAAATATCGCCAATATAAGCCACTTGATCATAAAATTACCTAAACTTTCAGGATGATATTCCTGAATCGAATTGCATATTTTAAAAGCTGGCCATTATACCAAATGTGAAAAAAGAGCAGTGTATATGTCAGACCAGCAACAAATTTATTGCTTGCCCATTCTGTTTCTCTTGTGTGTCATTGACCTTTTTGACAGGAAAAGCGCAGTTTCTTTGACTTGAAATGCCCCTGCTTCCCCCAATATAAACCCGAGCCTCGATAAAAAAATTGAGCTGAAACAAAATCTTCACGGCATAATGAAATCAGCACCTCTAAATAGACACATGAGACCTTGTCTTAGCCTGCTAAAAATAGATGACCCTTGCGTCACGGCTTGATACAACTTGTTATGTTCTTTTTAGATATAGTTATCGTAAGATTAGCGAGGCAAAAAAGTGCGCAGGATACGCGCACAAGCTTCAAAACATCAACTTAGAAGTCCTCCAAAATAAAGGAGATCAGGCATGATCCACGCTGGCAATGCCATTACCGTCCAAATGCTTTCGGACGGAATTGCAGAATTCCGCTTTGACTTACAAGGTGAGTCGGTCAACAAATTTAACCGTGCAACAATTGAAGATTTTAAAGCTGCAATTGAAGCGGTTAAGGCAAATAGCGAAGTCAAAGGTTTAATCGTTACTTCGGCTAAATCAACATTTATCGTGGGTGCTGACATCACTGAATTCGGTGACAACTTCGCACAAGGTGAAAAAGCGATTGTGGATTGGGCATTGCCTGTTCACGACATCTTCAATGCGTTTGAAGATCTAAACGTTCCTAAAGTTGCTGCAATCAATGGTATGGCATTGGGCGGCGGTTTTGAAATGTGCTTAGTGTGTGACTATCGTGTGATGTCAGAAGCTGCACAAGTTGGCCTTCCAGAAATCAAACTGGGTATCTACCCTGGTTTTGGTGGTACGGTTCGTTTAAGCCGTGTGATTGGTATCGACAATGCGGTTGAATGGATGGCAATGGCTGCGCCGAAAAAGCCTGCTGCTGCGCTCAAAGACGGTGCTGTTGATGCAGTTGTTGCTGCAGACAAACTACAAGACGCTGCAATTGACCTTGTGAAACAAGCGATTGCTGGCCGTGTAGACTGGAAAGCAAAACGCCAAGAAAAATTAGATCCTGTTAAATTGAACATGCTTGAACAAATGATGGCATTCAATACAGCGAAAGGTGCAGTTCTTGCTAAAGCAAACCCTGCACAGTACCCAGCGCCAAAACTTCTTTTAGACTCATTACAAGCAGGTGCAAGCCTTCCACGTGATGAAGCATTGAAAATCGAAGCGCAAGGTTTTGCTAAAGCGGCTGTAACTCCACAAGCAGGTGCGTTAATTGGTTTATTCCTTAACGACCAAATTGTGAAGAAAACTTCGAAGAAATATGAAAAAGGTGCGCACCCTGTCAACCAAGCCGCTGTATTAGGCGCGGGTATCATGGGTGGTGGTATTGCTTACCAAGCGGCAAGCAAAGGCACACCAATCATCATGAAAGACATTGGTAACCCACAACTTGCTTTAGGTATGAAAGAAGCAAATGGCTTACTGACCAAACAAGTTGAACGTAAGAAGATGAAACCTGCTCAAATGGGTGAAACTCTTGCTCGCATCCGTCCTACATTAAGCTATGACGAATTCAAAGAAGTGGACATCGTGATTGAGGCAGTAACAGAGAACCCGAAAGTTAAGGGTATCGTACTTGCTGAAACTGAGAAAAATGTTCGTGACAATACGATCATTGCTTCGAACACGTCAACAATTTCAATCACACGTTTGGCTGAAAACCTACAACGTCCTGAAAACTTCGTAGGTATGCACTTCTTTAACCCAGTTCACATGATGCCATTGGTAGAAGTGATCCGTGGTGAAAAGACTTCTGCGGAAGCGATTGCAACCACTGTAGTTCTTGCTCAGAAAATGGGTAAAACACCAATCGTTGTCAATGACTGTCCGGGCTTCCTTGTAAACCGCGTACTGTTCCCTTACTTCGGTGCATTTGACCTTCTACTGAAAGACGGTGCTGACTTCCAGCAAGTTGATAAAGTAATGGAAAAATTCGGCTGGCCAATGGGTCCTGCTTACCTCATCGACGTTGTGGGTATCGACACAGGCGTACACGGTGCGGAAGTAATGGCAGAAGGTTTCCCTGACCGCATGAAGCCAGACTACAAAGGCGCAACTTTAACCATGTACGAAAACAAACGTCTTGGTCAAAAGAATGACGTTGGTTTCTACAAATACGAACTTGACCGTAAAGGTAAGAAAGCCAAAGTGGTTGATCCAGTGGCTTACGAACTTGTGGCTTCTGTTGCAACTGCGGAAAAACGTGAATTTGATGCTCAAGAAATCATTGACCGTATGATGCTGACGTTCTGTAACGAAACTGTTCGTTGCCTAGAAGACAATATCGTAGCGACTGCTGCTGAAGCAGATATGGCGATGATCATGGGTGTAGGTTTCCCTCCATTCCGTGGTGGTCCATGCCGTTACATCGACCAAACAGGTGTCGCTGAATACGTAGCGCTTTGCGACAAATATGCGTATTTAGGTAAGGCTTATGAAGCGCCACAAATGTTGCGTGACATGGCTGCAAACAACAAAAAATTCTACGGTTAAGGAGCAACGTGAATGGCTACTTTAAATCCACGTGACGTTGTCATCGTTGATGGCGTACGTTCAGCAATGGGTAAAACCAAAAATGGTATGTTCCGTAACGTACGTGCTGACAGCTTATCTGCTGAATTAGTACGCGCGCTTGTTGCTCGTAACCAGTTTGATACCAATGAAGTTGAAGACGTTATCTGGGGCTGTGTAAACCAAACCCTAGAGCAAGGTATGAACATTGGTCGTAACATTGCATTGCTAGCAGACCTACCACGTACTGTTGCAGGTCAAACAGTGAACCGTCTTTGTGGTTCTTCTATGCAAGCAATCCACACAGCGGCTGCGCAAATTGCAACCAACCAAGGTGATATCTTCATCATTGGTGGTGTAGAACACATGGGTCACGTTGGCATGATGCACGGCATCGACATCAACCCTGAAGCGTCTAAGCACTATGCAAAAGCGTCTAACATGATGGGCTTAACGGCTGAAATGTTAGGTCGTATGAACGGTATTTCGCGTGAAGAACAAGATGCGTTTGGTGTTGAATCACACCGCCGTGCTTGGGCTGCAACACAAGAAGGCCGTTTCAAAAATGAAATCGTGGGCGTTGAAGGTCACGATGCAAATGGTTTCAAAATCCTGTGCGATATCGATGAAGTGATTCGTCCTGATGCAAACCTTGAAGCATTCCAATCGTTACGTCCAGTATTCGATCCGAAAGGCGGTACGGTAACTGCTGCAACATCTTCAGCTTTGTCTGACGGTGCTTCTGCAATGTTGCTGATGTCTGCTGAACGTGCTCAAGCTTTAGGTCTTAAGCCACGTGCTGTGATTCGCTCTATGGCAGTTGCAGGCTGTGATGCTGCGATCATGGGTTATGGTCCTGTACCAGCAACTCAAAAAGCGCTTAAACGTGCTGGCTTGTCTATCGCAGACATCCAAACGTTTGAATTGAACGAAGCGTTCGCTGCGCAAGGTTTGTCTGTTCTTAAAGGCTTAGGCATTTATGACCAACAAGACCGTGTGAACTTGAACGGTGGTGCGATTGCATTGGGTCACCCATTGGGTTGTTCTGGTGCGCGTATCACAACGACTTTGCTGAACGTGATGGAACAGCAAGATACACAAATCGGTCTTGCGACGATGTGTATCGGTCTTGGTCAAGGTATCGCGACTATTATCGAACGTGTTTAATTTTTAATTAAATACTGAGATAAAAGAAACCCCGTTTAGTGCGGGGTTTTTTATTTGTTAACTAAACTCGCATGAATAATACTAGAAGCCCCTTCTCCCTCTGGGGTGAGCAGCATGCACCACAAGAGGATGAGGGGAAATTTTTCATATAAATCCTATCCCTGAGCGGTATTCTGCGCAAGTCTCCTTAAAAGGAGAGGGAAATTTCATAGTGCAATAAATTTTGTTCAAAAATCTTCAACAAAAAACCGTGCTAAACAAACCGTAAAAACGCCTCAGCATATTTTTAAAGTTAATACGTTAATTCTCGATTTTCAGCGATTTTTGAATTATGGTAAGGCCTGAACCAAAACTTAAATATGCATAATAATGATAAATAAACGACTTCACTACCTCTTAAAGATGAGCTGCCTAAGCACTTTTATTTTTCTTACAGCTTGCGTTACAAATAATCAAATCGGTGAACTCTCCCGTGATCTGTTTCAAAAATACGAAACAAAATATGCATGGAGAACAATCCTTGAAGATGATGTGATCGCATTTGGCAAACCCGCTAAAGCAATACCCAATGAACCAATCGATAGCATCGTAGTCGCAGGCAATAAATACAGCTATGTGATTAATAAAGGCGGTGCTGATTTTATTCAACTGATTAGCCAACTCAATCCACAATATATTCGTCTCCATCGAGAACTTGACTTTAATTCTCCGAGCCCGAACAGCACTAAATTTAGCGGAAGCTTTAAATTTTATTATGCGCCTCCCAATGGAACACTAAGTCCTACGGAAAGGGCATTATTCAACCAATATGGCGTAGCACCATGTGATTGTTCAAAGGCAGAACAGCAAGATCATCTCTTTAACTTAGAAATTGCAGGTACGGTTTACCCAAAAGTTGCGAATGCCGCAGATTTAAAGCCCTTAAGCCATCCCTATAAGATCCGTATCCAGCATTACGAAGACCAAAGTGGCTATGTCAAAAAGTCAGGGCAGGAAAAATTGGCAGAATTACCACTATTGCCTTTAACACTCACAATCGACATCATTCAATTGCCTTTAAAAGCTTTAGGCTTTATTTATCAGCCTTAAATCAGAGTATGATCATATTCAATTGGTTGAATTTTCTAAGTACACATACACCCTGACTAGCTCAAAAATGGTTCCCTTTTTCCAATTTAAGTAAAGTAAGTGTTGAGTTGATCACCAATCCTTCAACTCAACATCCTACAATTCTTGGCTTAAATTTTCTGCGCCAACAACGTCGCAAAATGCTGTTGAATCCGCTGCCCTTCAGCATCCACCCGATGCAGCTCACCGACATTTTCATTGTATTTCACAATATTCCAGCCTTCATACAACGCACTTAACTCTCCTGCTTTAAAGCTAAATGGAAAGTCAGGCTGCGCAGGTAAATCAGGTGTATCCATAGCGCAAACTATCAGGTTATAGCCATTTACACTTGTCGCTTGCTGCATCTGCTGAATCAGTGGCTTCACTGTCTTGGCCTCTAAAAACATCATCACCACGGTACAGCAAATAAAGTCGTATGTACCTGTAATGCTTGGGTCAGCGTTTAGATCACGCTGCTGCACATGAATATTTTCAATGCCTTCCGCAGCGATCACCTCTTGCAGCTTGTGCAAACTGTGTGGATTGACATCCCAAGCATCCACCTCAAAGCGCTGCTCAGACAGCTGACTTAAGTACAGCGAATTACGCCCCTGCCCACAGCCGACATCCAAAGCACGACCACCTTGCAAATATGGTGTTGCTGCCAAAATTTCTGAATGTGTTGGACTGAGCTGATACTTCTTATAAAAATAGTCCTGTGCTAAGCAATAAAAACTCAACTGACATTGCACATCGTCACTCGCAGACACAATCTTGTGCCACGCCTGCGGTTCGATAAACGGCGGTGGCTGATCTGGGCTAAATACATGCGTGGAAAGGATATTTCCAGACGCATCTAACATGGCAAAGTTCACTTCACCTTGCAGTACGGTGAGTTTTGCCCAAGTGCCTGCTTTGGTATTGTGCTGTTGTTTAAAACCTTGTGGAATCGACTGCTGCGTCCACACAGGGAGCTGTTTATAACAAATAAGCTGCTGCATCTGACGTTATCCCTCATGCGACATTATTTTTATGCCATACCAATGGCGGAAATGTATATTCACCATAACGGCTTTAATAGTGATTTTAAATCAGCTTTGAATTGAAAATTTCGAATGCTGTGCAATACTCACTGTTCTTGTTTGTTTTTCTGCGTAACTCCATGTTATCCGTTTGTAACATTGGTGGAATATTCACACAATCAAATCCCTCACTCTGTGCCGTGTAACCTAAGCGCTGTTGATAAGGCATAAAATTTACAATGCCTTATTTTAACTAAGTTTTATAGAGTGATGACTATGAACGCGATCAAAACTACTTTAGCTGTTGCTTTAGTTGCTGCTACAACTTCTGCTATGGCAACTACTGCTGTAGAACAAAAACCTGCGACTGCTGTTGAAGTTGTAAAAGCTCAAGCTGCACAAGCGAAAACTGCAACTGTAGCTGCTGCTCAAGCAACTAAAGATGCTGCTAAAACTCAAGTGGCTGTTGCAGAAAAAGCGACTCAAACTAAAACTTTAACAGTGAAAGAAACCACTAAAGCAAAAACTGCTGACATGAAAAAAGCAGTTGTAGAAAAAGCAGCAGCAACTAAAGAAACTGCAGTTGCAGCAAAAGATGCAACTGTAGAAAAAACTGTAGCGGCTAAAGACGCTGTTGTTGCAAACACTGTTGCAGCAAAAGACGCGACTGTAGCAAAAACTGTAGCAACTAAAGATGCTGTCGTTGCAAAAACTGTTGAAGCAAAAGATGCAGCTGTAGAAAAAGCAACTGATGCAAAAGAAGCTGTTGAAACTAAAACTGAAGAAGTAAAAGCTGAAGCGAAAAAAGACTGCGCTAAAAAATGTGCAGAGAAAAAAGCTGAAGCAGCAAAAGCTGAGAAAAAAGGTTTCTTTTCTTGGTTCAAAAAAGCAGCTTAATCATTGATTAAATGCTAAAAAAGATGCCTTCACGGCATCTTTTTTTGCCTATTTAGACTGCAATACTGCTTTCTGCTAACGGAATAATCTTTTGATAAACAAACTGATTTTTCCCTTGTGATTTCGCCTGATATAGGCAGGCATCGACATGCTGTAGAGTCGTGGAGTAATTAGACAAACTCAACTGTTGAAACTCGGCCAAGCCCATACTAAAGCTGACATCTAGCCTTAATTGATCTTTTCGAAACGGTACATGTTCGCAGCGTTCCAAAATTGTTTCACACAACATTTTACCCTGCTCCAAATCGGCACCTTCGAGCAAAATTAAAAATTCTTCACCGCCCCAGCGACTGATAAAACTCGCGCGTGGACTACAATTTTTTAAGATTTTTGCCAAATGCACCAAAACACTGTCCCCCATTTGGTGTCCATATTGGTCATTAATTTTTTTAAAATTATCGACATCGAGCAAAATGACACAGCCTTTATCAACCGCACCCTCTATAAATATTTGTTCTTTAAAGACATGGCGATTTTTCAGTCCCGTCAACTCATCGCAAAAACTTACACGTTGCAAAGCCAAATATAGACGTTTATTTCGTGCATACAGCTCACAAATAAACAGAAAAATGATCAAATAAATACCCAATGCCAAACGATAAGAACTGATCCGCGAGAGCATATGTACCTGTGCATCCGACCAATATTCCCCAGCCAATGGCATGGCACCATACCAGCCACAGATCAGCGTCATTAAGCCAATCAGCCAGCAAAAGGTTTTGAAGTCATATTTGATCGCGTAGTAACACATCAATAAAGGCAAGACCATGCAAGCATAGAAGATCTGATCATTTGAGATCACATATTGGACGGCCAGTGCCACGATCAGATAGCCATAATCCACCCACGGCACATTCATCCAGCGCTGAACACCAAACAGTAAACACACCACAGCCAAACTTGTTGCAAATTGCTCTAGAAAATAATCAACAAAGGCAAAGTATTGGTTGTCCATCTGAAAGCACGCCACAAACAAGAGACTGCCTGCAAAAGCACTCACGATACTCGGAACAGCTAACATTAGGGTTCGCTTAAAGCGGCGTTTTTTTAAATGGCTCAGCGCTAAATAGGCTTTAATAAATACCCAAATCTGAAATGCCGAAATCGCACACAGGAGAAATTTATCTTCTAAGATTTTGGCAGGATCGACCATCAGCGAAGCCACAAAGATCGCACTAAAAGCATAAAGCACGATCAGTAAATCGTGACTTAAATGCTTTCGCATTAAAACCATGCCATAGGCAGCGAATGCATTTACCACCCAAACAGGGCTAATGAATAATTCATAGGTATAGCCTATCGACACCAATGAAACCGCACATATGGCAAGCCATAGCAGTATTAATTTTTTCATACGCTAAAAAAATCGTCTCTAAAAATGGCGATAAACCTTTCATTCAAAGCCAATCGGTCTAAGGTTAGAATTTTTGCAAGTTCAATACAGCTCAGCTTCTTATGAGTTATGGGCTGCTGGCTAAAAAGTTATGTTTAAATTTTCGGCGTATTTTAAGTGATTTAAGTCACACTATTGGTTGATAGTTGTATTAAATTTGCAAATCCAATGCCTCAGGACAATTTTAGGGCTCACGTTTTCTGCGCCATTCATACTAGCTCAGACCACGCTCCCCCCAATTAAGTTCGCTAGCAACAAAAAAGCCATCCGCTAAAGGATGGCTTTGAATTGCATAACATATCTCGAAGCTGTGCTGAATAATTTGAATGAAAAGGACTTATTTTAATATTTGTAATTGTTCCATCAACCAAGCCATGTATTTATCTTGATCCATAAAGTCAGGCGCCGTGCATGTATCCAAACTATAAAATTGTTGATTAAATTCAATCACAATCTGTTCAGTCAGATGCCAATCTTCAATCATGCGAAAATACTGACTGAAGAAAAAACGGTTCTTGCCCCAATTGTTTAAACTTTCCAAACGTGGATATTGGCGGTTCGCGATAAAGTCGATATAGACCTGCTGAATATCATCAAAAATCTGAATAGCTCGCATGAGCATGGACCTCTATATGATGTAAAACCTTGCTATAAGCCACTTTATCGCGCAATTTTGAAAGAGAGATGACAGTCAGTTAAAGCTTTTGTTTCAACTCTGAACGGTTCTTTTGGCGGATCTCATCCATTTGTGCATTGAGCGCTAACATCTCTGTATAAAGCTGATTAAACTGCTTTAAAGGCGCATCTTCATAGAACATAAATAATTTATTTTTCTTTTCCCATTTATTGGCTTTCAGCACAGCAAAGATCTCATCAGCCTTCGCCAAGCTTTGCTTTTCTAACTCAAATAAAGCATGCGACTCATCACTATCACGACTGTCTCTTAAACTCTGCGCAATTTGCTGACGAAACACCTGTTTGACCGCCAACTGTTTGGCCTGCGCTAAACCATTTTCCTCTTGCTGTGTGGTTTTTTGTTCATAAGCATCGACCACTGCATGCACCTGCTGCAGCATTTGCTCAGTCTCTTGATATTGGTTTTTTTTATCTTTTAATAAGCGATCGATATCGAGAAATTTATCCCAATTCAGTGCTTTAAGATCACGAATATATTGATTCCGCGCTTCTGCACGCTGCACCATTTGGCTCAAAATAAAATCCGCCATGATCTTATAATCACCCGTTAATCGTGCATCTGTTACATTGAGTTGTATCGGTTCTTCCCAGTGCTGAGCTTGCTGAAAGATTTGCTCAGTTTTTTCACGTAAAACCGTTTCATAGGTCGAGAGTTGGGCAGCTTCTTTTTGCTGCACTGAATATTGATAAAACATCCAACCAAACACCAATACCGTGGCACTGGCCAAGACAACAAAGATACGCGGCATAATGAGCTCCGAACCCTCTTTTATTCAGTTTAACGAAAAGTTTGAAGATTGACGATAAAATAGCCATGTTTTTTAGCGATGCTATTTAACTTCATCAATGTAGAAAGACCTAAATTACGCATGCCATCAAAACGAAAATTCATGGATAAAGCATGAATTTTCGCATTCAATTTGCTGTAGAGGTGTATTCGATTATGGGGTCTTGATCGGATTGGTATTTAACTGACGGTCGATGTTTCCGAGATTGATTTGCTCACGACTGATTTGCACATTGGTCGCATTACGGTCAATCCCAAAGGGTTGCAACATAATATATAAACCATTGCGTGGGTCAGAAGACTGCAAACCTGCGGCAATATTTAAAACATGCTGTTGCATCAAAGGCGATAAATTCGACATATCTGGCACTGCTGTGGCAGGTAAGATATCAATATTTGACACGATTGTTGCATCGACACCTTTGTTTTGAGTATCACGCTCAAGTTGCATCACCCGTTGCTGTAAGGCTTTACGGCGATCCACCTGCTCTTGATACTCAACAATGCCCGTCTCTGCACGCATTTCACGCTCTGCCATAATGGTTAAAGCAGGCATCTGAATAGCTTGTTGTTCGGTTTCATCAGCTTTTGTAGTGGCTTTTTCCGCAGCCAATGTACTCATAGCCGTCATTGCTGCACTAACAAAAACCAAAACGGAAACAGATTTAGGGAGATTCATCATGTTCATTCCGAGAGATTTAAAAATAGAAAATTGAAAAAATTTACACTGGTATTATTGTACAACAATTAATCAACTCACTAGATTTAAGCCCGACAAACGGCAGGAGAGCACAGCTTATTTAAACCTCACGTTGCTCATTCTGGACTTGAGATATCATCCTTTACCTATCTGCATTACCACTGCTTTTTCTTTTTTATACGGTCCCGATTCTTAACAGCACAGGAAATGACAAAGCAAACTCTTGCTGCGGATGTCGGCTAAAGAAATCCTGCAAAGCTGCACACGGCTGAAGTGTCGGATGCCGCTGTTGATAGTGTTTAAGCCCAGACCACGTTTGCAAATAGTCCAAAATTTGCTGTGCACTCCACCTGTAATTTAAAAACAGCTGAGGGACTGCTAACTCCTGAAATGGAAACGGAATACTACGATATTCTTCGTCGATGTAACGACGTTCAGCATCCCAATAGCCTTTTAACGTGACAAAATACAGATCCTGTAAGAGTTGGCTTAATTCCGCGTGTTCAAATTGAATTAGACCATAGCCCACAATGGCGATGTGACCTTGAGGTTTTAATACGCGTCGTACTTCTGCATAAAAGGCAGCAAAATCGAACCAATGAATCGCTTGCGCGACTGTAATTAAATCCGCTGAATGGTCTGCAAGCGGACAATGTTCGGCGCTGGCTTGCTCATAACGCACATTGTCTAAATTGGGTGCTTGTGCCAATTGCTCTGCACTCAGATCTGTCGCTAAAATCTGTTGAAAATAGGGCGCCAAACCTTTGGTAAATTGACCTGAACCTGCACCACAGTCCCATGCCAATTCACGCACGGCAACATGCTGCAAAATGCTATCAACGACTTCAGCAGAATAACTTGGACGTGCTTGTTGATACAGCACACTCCCTGTAGAGAAAAGGTCTCTCATTGTAGAAATTCATTGGTTATTTTTTATCAGTTTAATCGAATTTTAGGGGTAGGAACTAGCACTTAAGTCATAGCTTCAGCGATAAAATTTGAGCTTCAAAATATTTACTCAATCACATGCTGTATATAAAAACTGGTCTGCGCAATCGGGCTTAATTGATCATTCATTTGATAATATTTCACATCATAATGACCAGTTTTCCATCCAGTCATAGGATAGAAACTCACCCAGTTTTGTTGCTGTTGCTCACTAACTTTGCGTGGTGTAAAGAGCAGCACTTCACCGCTATCACGATGCGTCAAACGCACCATGACTTGCATATTGTTTGGAACTTTACCCATGGTATCAAAATGTGCATACAACGGCTGTGTGACATAGATTTCACGAGGTAAAACTTGATCTACATCTGTCTGTGATTGATCAGTCACATACGCTTGCCCTGCCAATCGCTGATGCGGATCATTTTTGGCTTGTAGAAATTCGTCTAACATCTGCTGCGCAAACTGCTGCTTATTTTGAATCCCTGCAAAACTGTAATTGGGAAATGCCTGCTGTAAATATTGCCCCAATTGTTGATCTGAAGTCTGCTGAATAATGCTCTTTAGCTGAAGATGTTGGCCTTTGAGTTGTTGCTGTATATCTTTAGAATGAGGCTGATCCGAGGTATCTCGATCTAAAGCCAAGCGTGCCACAGGATTACTCGTCGCCAAAGAGACAAGCGAGTGCTCAGGTGGCGGCGACGTCAAGCTTGGTTGGTCATTCCACGATGCCGCAATATAGCCCAGTGCAAAACAGAGCAGTCCAAGCGCCGCATATTGAAGTCGCTTCAACGGTCACTCCACGAACCTATGTTCATTTGATTAAAAGCCACAGCGGAGCACTTCTGTACCGACAATATACTCACCAGAGCTCATCGTCGTACCCGTATTAATCACCTGATTTAAGCTAAAGTTAGATCCAACTTTTAATTTAAGCAGACCATTATCACATGCTGCAGTTATTCTGCTGCCCGATTTCATATTGGATACACAGCCCGTTTTGGTCACGGCATAAATTGTTTGCCCTGCGGAAATACTGGTGCTGCATGATGCTGTGATTATTTTATCGAGCGATGATTCACAAGAAGAACAATTGCCATTATCACAAAGCGCTGCTGCATTTTCACTTTTACATTCATAGGTCACACCATTTTTAATAATGGTTTTAGAATAGGAAGAATCGACATTACTGCCGCCCCCCGCCACCACATGCGCTCAACAAGGCACTCATGCCGATCAAAACAGGAAATAATATTTTTTTCATAACCTTAACCCTTATTTTTTAATAATTTTCTTATAGCCATTGGGCTCATCATCTGGCATCGATTGTATCAGTTAAACTGTGCGAAATATCAACAACTAAAAAACAGCAGACGAAAAAAAACCTCAAACAATGGTTTGAGGTTTTTTGAATATGGTGGCGAGACCCAGGATCGAACTGGGGACACACGGATTTTCAATCCGTTGCTCTACCTACTGAGCTATCACGCCGATGCGGTGTATTAAGCCGTATCTTAGTTAATTAGTCAATCATATTTATAAAAATATTTTTTGTATGCATATTTTTTAGACAAAAAAAATCCCTGATGGGATCAGGGATTGATAAACTGAAAAATCAGTTTTGAATATGGTGGCGAGACCCAGGATCGAACTGGGGACACACGGATTTTCAATCCGTTGCTCTACCTACTGAGCTATCACGCCGATGGGGCGTATTAAACAATTTCAGTCTCATGGCGTCAAGCATCCGTTGCGCTTTTTTGTGCAAATGTTTATTTTTAAATCAATATTTCACACTATTTGCTTATTTTTTGAGTGATTTCAAATTTCCACAGCTGAAATTACAGTGACGAAACTGTATTTATCCAACAAAAAAGCAGCTCAATGGCTGCTTTATTATTGGAGGGCAGGTTATTCAGCCGCAGTAATTTTTCCAATGTGTGCCAAACAGCGGTGGATCGCGCCACAACCTGGTTCAAAAGTTTTCACCCCTTTTTCTTCTTCCATACGGGTGGCCTCACTGACCAAGCGCTCTGCAACACCACGCCCACGATTTGCAGGGTGTACCACAATATATTCAAGGGTTTTGCTTTCACCTTGGCCTGTACACCAAATCGCACCAATCAATTTTGTATTAAATTCTGCAGTATAAACTAAGGTATACTGAGCTAAGTTCTGCTCAAGTTGTTCAATCGCATCGGAACCGTCGCTAAACTCAGGGCTGGTGTCATACAGTCGCTCAAGCTGGCTGCGCACTTCATCATTTTCTAAAGAAGTATAGGCATGTACGGTAATAGGCATTGATAAACCCTCCTGAGCAATCTAATATGCGGTGACTTTTCGTCACAGCGAAAATATTTTTACATCAATCATTTTGACGTATTTGAGGAACGTGTCTATGACAGATCGTATCAGTGAAGTGGTAAGAAACACCAACGAAACCAAAATTCGAGTTCGTGTGAATCTTGATGGTACTGGTCAAGGCACTTTAAACACTGGTGTTCCATTTTTAGATCATATGATTGATCAAATCAAGCGACATGGTCTGTTTGATATTGATATTCATTGTGATGGCGATCTTGAAATTGACGATCATCATACCGTAGAAGACTGTGGGATTACACTGGGCCAAGCCTTTGCTCAAGCACTGGGCAATAAAAAAGGCTTACGTCGCTACGGTCACTTCTATGCGCCACTTGATGAATCACTGAGTCGTGTTGTGGTTGATTTATCTGGCCGTCCGGGTCTTTGGATGGATATTCCATTCACTCGCGCACGCATCGGGACTTTTGATGTGGATCTTTTCTCTGAATTTTTCCAAGGTTTTGTGAACCATGCGTTAATGACGCTGCACATCGACAACCTAAAAGGCAAAAACAGCCACCACCAAATTGAAAGCGTATTTAAAGCCTTTGCCCGTGCATTACGTATGGCGTGTGAAGTTGACCCGCGTGCCGAAAATACTGTTGCGTCTACCAAAGGAACATTGTAATGACCCGTATTGCCCTTCTTGACTATGGCATGGGAAATCTTCACTCAGCAGCAAAAGCCCTCGAACACGTGGGTGCAACTGTTGATGTCACCAATGATCCTAAGCTGATTGCACAAGCAGATAAAATTGTGTTCCCCGGTGTGGGAGCAATGCGTGACTGTATGCAAGGCATGCATGATGCAGGCATTGATGAAGTGGTCCGTAAAGCGGCATTTAATAAACCTGTGCTTGCGATCTGTGTCGGTATGCAAGCCCTAATGCAGCATTCCGAAGAAAATGGCGGTGCAGATGCATTGGGTATTTTTGAAGGTTCGGTTAAACGCTTCCCTGATGTAGAGGGATTAAAAGTGCCGCACATGGGCTGGAACCAAGTGCATCAGGCAGACCCTAGCCATCCGATGTGGAAAAACATTGAGCAAGATGCACGTTTCTATTTCGTACATAGCTTCTATGTAGAGCCGCAAGATTCAAGCATTGTCGCTGCTACCTGTGACTATGGTTTGGAATTTTGTACCGCAATTCACAAGGAAAACTTGTTTGCGACACAATTTCACCCAGAAAAAAGTCATACAGCCGGTCTGCAATTGCTGAAAAACTTTGTGGAATGGGATATTTAAAATTCCTGTCTTGTCCTGAAATAGATTGACAGTATTCCACTTCAAACCGAGTTAAGCAATTAGCTCGGTTTTAGTTTGCTCATACGTCTGATTCGGGGTGTTCATATTTAAACTTAAATGTGGTCTATAGCAA
>NZ_VPAN01000030.1:0-39842 GCF_013419225.1 Acinetobacter sp. YH12097
TAGAGGAATTGCCACAAGATACGATAAGCTAAAACGTAACTATCAAAGCGCTGTTGCTTTAGCTTGTATATTTATATGGTTGCCTCTTTAGCTCAATTTATCGGCTGTAAATGTCAACACACCCTAAGATAATCTGCTCGAAGTCCTAATTTGTGTGAAACAATACCCGTATTAAATTTATAATCACCGCCAATATTTGCGGATGTATTTTTAAAGTGCGCGTATTGACCATAAGTCTGTGTAGTCGCATCACCTTGTTCATTATTCAGAACCATACGTGTGCCAAATACAAAGCCTTTATATTTTTTATCTGCATAACCGGCACCAGCAAAGATATTTGCATTCGGTGTTAGTGCATATTTCGCTTTTAAACCAACAAACTTACTATCTATTTGAGTATCTGAATCATTAAAATAATTTAATCCACCTTCCGGTGCCGCAATCACTTTTTTAATCTTTGCAAACGAAACCATGGCAGGTGAACCATTTTCACGATCTTCATGTATTGCATAGGCATCAAAATTTACTTGTAATTGATCTGTAGTATAGTCTGCACCAATTGAACCCAGTGCTTTAGTATCTTCCTCTCTATCAATATTACGTTCACCTTGGCCATAGACTAAATTCGTGCGAACACCAAATTTTTTCAGCTCACCGAAACGGCGTGAAACATCGAGATGATTTTGGTAATAACCTTCATCTTCTAGAGTAGAAGTCAGTCTAGTTAAATCATCATGTGCACGTTTGGGCGTAATATTAATCACACCACCAACCCCTCCATTAGGTGCCATCCCAGCGACCAAGGCATTTGGCCCCTTCAATACCATTACAGCCTCTAAGGTTTCTGTGGGTACACGACTGACCGGTGCCATTCCGTATAAACCATCTAAAGCAATTTCATCACCATGCACACCAAATCCACGAATTTGGAAATTTTCATATAAATGCCCCTGATTCGTGGTCATACGAATACTCGCATCATTTTTTAAAACTTCACCAACTGTCCTAGCCTGCTGTTCTTCAATTAACTTTTCACTATATGCAGCAACGCTAAAAGGCGTATCAACAATTTTTTTATTTCCCAGTGCACCAAGGTCTGTCTGCGCTTTCAATTTTCCATTTGCAAGCTGCTTTTCGGCTGGCACTTCAACTTCAATTGTTTCAAGCACGGTTCGCTCTGCTGCATTTACTACTGCAGATGTGCCCACCCCTAAGATCGCGATTGAAATCGCACGGACTAAATGAGTTTTTGGAAAATTGATCATTGTTGAACGCTTAATTTGTTTGAATAAGAATCATTATTATATTTAGAATAATTCTTAACTGCATCATGAATCCCGATAATTATATTTTTTTAATGAAAAATATAAATATTCATTTTTTATAAATTGTAGTTAAGACAAATGTAAATAATTGTTTATTATTGATTTTATAAAAAAATAAATACAATCTGTGTATGTTCAATTAAAGCTCTTAGGCAAACAAATGATTAATTAACATACAAATAATTTGAATTTTTACATGCTTTATTGCCTTTGAATAGATGTATCCATTTACATCCTACGATTATTCAAAAGTTAATAAGGCATTTTGGTTAGTGCCTTTTAGCCAAATTTAAGTCTCTTTTTTAATTTTTTGACATAAAAAAAAGCGACTCAAAAGAGCCGCTTTTTTCTAACCGAAGTTAAACTCAAATTATTGAGCTTGACCAGGTTGAGCCACTACAGTACGGCTACCAGAAATCGTAGCGAATACGCGACGGTTCATAGCACGGCCTTCTTTAGTGTTGTTGTCAGCGATCGGTTGATCCCACGCGAAACCTTGAGTAGATAAACGAGCTGGGTCAACGTTGTATTCGTTAACAAGTGAAGATTTAACAGAGTTAGCACGAGCTAGTGATAAACGTTCGTTTAGAGCACGTGGACCAGTGTTATCTGTGTGACCTTCGATGTTCGCTGTAGCATTAGGGTATTCACCTAATTTTTCAGCAACTTTAGCAATTTCAGGTTTGTATTGATCTTTGATGTTTGATTTGTTTGTATCAAAGAACACACGAAGTTCCATGTTAAGATCTTCAGTCAACTCTTGAGGAGCTGGAGCAACTGGAGCAACTGGAGTTACAGGAGCAACTTCAACTACAGGAGCAGCAGGTTTCAAGTGACCACCAAGAACTACGTTAAGACCAGCTAAAGCTGTGTAGTTCCAGAAATCTTCATCAATGTTGTAAGTAGCACGAGCTTCAGTACGTAGAGATAAAGCATCGTTTAAGCGCCAGAAAGCACCTAGACCAGCATTACCCAAAGTACCTTCTTCAGTAGTACCACGGTCAGCACCTAAACCACGAGCAGCAGCTTCGTCAAATTTGTATTTGTAGTGACCAGCACCTAACAATACATATGGCTTAACTTTGCTGTCATAGTTTTTAGTAATCAAATCAGAAGTAGCATAGAAGTTACCGTTGATTTGAGTTTGTTTGTATTCGCCGTGATCAACGTCTACATCACCTTTAACTTGGTTATATTCAGCTTCGAAACCTAACCATGGAGTTAATTCAACACCAAGTGCTGCACCAACAAACAAGTCGTCTTGTAGCTCTGGACCTTCAGTAAGGTTGCCACGGCTGTTGTTGTGTTGAGAATCTTGGAAAGTGTAACCAAGCATTAATGGAGTAACAGTTACGCCTGCGTTTGCAGCTGCTAAAGGAGCAGCTACGAGCATTGCTAATGCAATACGACTCATTTTCATGGATTTATCCTCCAGAGATAACAATTGTTGTTCAAGCTCAAGCCGAAAAATTGGCTATCCTGAGATAGGCTTTCTTAATACCCCAGTTTTTTTTTAAGCTATTTACGCTGAATCATACAAACACTTTATTCTTTTTCCAAGTGCTTGATTAATCTAATCAAGTAAATTATTGACAAAATTACTTACAATTTCCGTTGTAATTCGGTAAATTTTTACTCAATTTTGAGCAGTGAATCGCCTATTGTCACTTGCTATTTTCATTTTAACAGCTTTATCTAAAATTGAGTAATAAAATTCTATACTCAAAATTAATATCGCCATTAAAAACACATATAACATTAGACATATAAAAATAATATTAAATTTTGGATTAAATCAATGCCTTACAATAAAGAAACCGGCTTTACTCTATTTGAACTTTTGGTCTCAATCGCGATTATGGTCATTATCGTGACGATAGCTTTACCACATTTCAACAATTTAATGGCGCAGCGAGAAGCGAATAACATCAAATCGACTATTCAAAATCACAATGCATTCGCACGGGCTCAGGCCACAATTTATCATTCCAATATTGTGATTTGTCCTAGTCTTGACTTTAAACTTTGCCAACCTAACAACTGGAACAGTGGACTGATCATATTTATTGACAGTAATAAAAACCGTCAAGTCGATGCAAATGAAAAAATATTACGACAAGACAAACTCAATTTAAAATATGGCGATCTCTCTTGGCGTGGGACTTTACACATTCCGAGCCTAACCTTTCAGGCTAGCTCCGGTTTACCCAATGGTTCAAATGGTAGTTTCTACTACTGTTCGAAATCAACGCTTCAACCGATCCGAGCAGTCTTAAGTCGAATGGGACATTTACGATTTGAAAACCCAGCCACTTGCTAATTTGAGAACCGGTGAGTCCAAAGCAGCCTTTTAAATTTGCTTTATTCCTGTTCAATTTTACTTATACTGCTGACGTATTCAAAAATTAATGTATAAGAAAATGGAGACATGTAATGACTGATATCGTCATCGTGAATGGTGCCCGTACAGCAATGGGTGGTTTTCAAGGGAGTTTAGCCGCTGTCACTGCACCTGAATTAGGCGCAGTTACGATTAAAGCAGCCATCGAACGCGCGGGTTTACAACCGACAGATGTTGAAGAAGTCATTATGGGTTGTGTGCTTCCGGCTGGCCTGAAACAAGGTCCTGCCCGTCAAGCGATGCGTAAAGCCGGTCTTCCAGATTCAACTGGTGCCGTAACCATCAACAAGCTGTGTGGTTCAGGTATGAAAGCTGTTATGCAAGCGGCAGATATGATCAAGGCAGGTTCGGCTCAAGTCGTGGTTGCAGGTGGTATGGAGTCAATGACCAATGCCCCTTATGTTTTGACCAAAGCACGAGCTGGCTACCGTATGGGCCACGGTGACGTTAAAGATCATATGTTCTTAGATGGTTTAGAAGATGCAGAAACGGGCCGACTCATGGGTTCTTTTGCGCAAGATATGGCAAATACAAAAGGCTATACACGTGAACAAATGGATGACTTCGCCATTCGCTCGCTTAAACGTGCTCAAACTGCAATTACTGAGGGTTATTTTGCTGACGAAATCGTGCCTGTCACTGTTTCGAGTCGTAAAGGCGATGTGATTATCGATAAAGATGAACAGCCTTTTAACGCCAATATCGAAAAAATTCCAACACTGCGCCCTGCTTTTGCTAAAGATGGAACAATTACCGCTGCCAATGCCAGTTCTATTTCTGATGGTGCGTCTGCTTTAGTATTAACATCAGCAGAACAAGCATCAGCAAAGGGCTTAAATCCACTAGCGAAAATTGTGGCTTATGCATCAAATTCACAACATCCATCCGAGTTTACCATTGCACCTGTAGGCGCAATTCAAAAAGTTCTAGATAAATCGGGTTGGAATGTTGCTGATGTCGATTTATGGGAAATTAATGAAGCTTTTGCCATGGTCACGATGTGCCCTATTGATGAATTTAAATTAGATGCTGAAAAAGTAAATATCAATGGTGGTGCTTGTGCGCTTGGACATCCAGTTGGTTCTACAGGTTCACGCATTATATTAACGCTGATCCATGCATTAAAACGCACAGGTGGTAAACGCGGTATTGCAGCACTGTGTATTGGTGGCGGTGAAGCGACTGCTGTGGCGATTGAATTGCTTTAATGCTCTGTAGACTCCCTTCGCAAAGGGCGATTTAGAGGGAATATTCTTTAATCCTCCCCTAACCCCTCCTTTAATAAAGGAGGGAGACTGAAAAATCCCTCTGTAAGAGGGATTTTTTATGCTTACATTTTAGACATAAATTGTTCACATACAGGTCAGCAAAGGCTCTTAAAATAAATGTCGACATAATAAAAAATGGATGACCATTATGCAGCTCAATCACTACTTGAATTTTCAAGGCAATACCGAAGCAGCCTTTAATTTTTATCGCTCTGTACTTGGTGGAGAATTCCTCAATGTGATGCGTTATGGTGATATGCCTACTGAGGAAGGCATTTCATTATCCGATGCAGATCAGCAAAAGATTATGCATATTTCACTGCCGATCAACGAATTTACCGTGCTGATGGCCTCAGATGTCAGCGAACAATTCTGTGCACAAACCAACCAACCCTTTACCGTGGGCAGCAATCACTATATTTCGATTAATTTAGAAAGCAGTGAACAAGCTGAAGCCAAACGACTGTTTGATGCATTGTCCAAAGGTGGCTCTATAGAAATGCCTCTCGAAAAGACCTTTTGGGGGGCACTCTATGGCGCATTTACCGATCAGTTCGGTATTAAATGGATGGTCAATTGCCAGCTTGAAAACGAATAATCACTCATTAAAAGTATTTCGATCAATAAAAAAGCCTCCAAACGGAGGCTTTTTTTATCAATTACGGCACTTAAGCACCTGTTTGATAATGCGCTTGCGGCACAGCAGTTGAAGCTTGGTATGGATTGGTGAAATCACCTAAGCCAGCAGCAGCTTCAGCAATATCTTTACCTTCTTTCACCACAAAAGTATCGAAACCTGAACGCTTCATGTAGTTCAACACGTCTTTGAATACATCACCTGTCGCACGTAGTTCGCCTTGGAAACCTTGGCGACGTAACAATGCAGCAAATGAGTAACCTCGACCATCGTTAAAGCCGGCAAACTCGATAAAGATTGCATCCAACTGATCAAGCGGGAATTCATTGGTTTCAGGTGAAGCATCCACCGTTACAAAAAGTGCTTTTTTACCTGACACATTCGCAAGTTGATCTAACTGCTCAACCGTTAAAACTACGTCACCTTGTGGCAACACACCATCTTCACCAATCACTTGGTAAGTATTGTCTGCAATCGAGCCATCTTTAGAGAGGACTTGTAGTGCTGTATTAAGCATATGCACGCTCCTTAAATGGTTGGATGCCAACACGACGGTAAGTATCAATAAACTCTTCGCCTTCAGCACGCAGGTCTAGATAAGTATTTAAGATCTCTTCGATGATGTCAGGTACAACTTCAGCTGCAAATGATGGGCCTAAGATGTCACCAATTGATGCATCATGGTCGGCATTACCACCCAAAGTGATTTGATAGAACTCAGCACCCTTTTTGTCTACACCTAAAATACCGATGTTACCGACATGGTGGTGACCACACGCATTCATACAGCCAGAGATGTTCAGATCCAATTTACCCAAATTGTAAATAGTGTCTAAGTCATCAAAACGACGTGTAATGGCTTCAGAAATTGGAATCGATTTCGCGTTCGCCAATGAACAGAAATCACCACCAGGGCAGCAAATGATGTCGGTTAAGAAACCGATATGCGCACGTGCAAGATTGTGTTGATCAAGGATCTTCCATAGATCAAACAAATCTTTTTGCGGTACATCTACAAGCGCAATATTTTGCTCATGTGTGGTACGGAACTCACCAAAGGTATATTTATCAGCCAAGTCAGCAATTAGGTTCATTTCTTCAACGGTCATATCGCCCGGTGCAATACCCGCACGTTTCAAAGAAATCGTAACGATGCGATAACCTTTGACTTTATGTGCATTGGTATTGATGTTGAACCATTGTTTAAATTTCGGCTCTGCGGCAAATTGCTCTGCGAAGTCTTCATCCGCATAATCTTGGTAATCAAATGGTGTGAAGTTCTCATCCATTTTCGCCAAGGTATCAGCATCAATTTTTAATGTTTGGATGGTATGTGCAAATTCAGCTTCCACTTTCTCTGCAAATACTTCTGGTGTTAATGCTTTCACCAAAATTTTGATACGCGCTTTATATTTGTTATCACGACGACCGTGTAAGTTGTATACACGAAGTACCGCTTCTAAATAAGCAATCAAATCTTCACGTGGCAAGAAGTCACGAATAAAGCTACCAATCACTGGAGTACGGCCTAAACCACCACCCACTTTGATTTTATAGCCAATCTCGCCTGCTTCATTTTTCACGATATACACACCGATATCATGGAAAGACGTTGCCGCACGATCAGTTTCTTCCAGTGCTGAAACTGCAATTTTGAACTTACGTGGCAAGAAAGCGAATTCTGGGTGGAAAGTTGACCATTGACGAATCAATTCACACGTTGGGCGTGGGTCAGCAATTTCACCTGCAACCACACCTGCATATTGGTCAGTTGTGGTGTTACGAATACAGTTACCCGAAGTTTGAATCGCATGCATTTGAACAGATGCGAGCTCTTGTAACATATCAGGCACATTTTCTAGTGCAGGCCAGTTAAACTGAATGTTTTGACGAGTAGATACGTGCGCATAACCACGGTCATAGTCCTGAGCCAATGACGCAATTTTACGTAATTGTTTAGAATTCATCAGGCCATAAGGTACTGCAATACGTAGCATCGGTGCATAACGTTGTACATAAAGGCCGTTTTGAAGACGCAGTGGACGGTATTCATCTTCCGTCAATTTACCTGCTAAATAACGTTCCGTTTGATCACGGAACTGTGCAACACGTTCATTAACCAGTTGCTGGTCAAAATCAGTATATAAATACATGGCGTACAGCTAGTAATTTCTATTATAACAATGCACAGCATAACGAGATTTTATCTATCAAGAAAATGCGTTTTTTACATATTTAATAGCGATTTTATTGATAAGACTGTCGCAATTTCACTGATATAGCGGATTCCGGTCATTTACTTTTTATTTATTAATATATTGAATTATTTCTCCATTACTTAGCATAAATTTACATAAAGAATTTCAGCCAATAAAAAGCCCGATAAATCGGGCTTTTTATTTAGCGATGTAAAATCACTTATTTTTTATCTGGTAATGCATACGCAACAAGGTAATCACCAAGTTTTGTACCAAATGAACCATGACCACCAGCCATGATCACAACATATTGTTTACCATTTGCTTCATAAGTCATTGGAGTCGCTTGACCACCTGCGGGTAGACGACCTTCCCACAAAGTATCACCATTCGTTACATTGATTGCACGGATATAGTTATCTTGTGTTGCGCCTACAAACATGACATTACCAGCAGTCGAGATTGATCCACCAAGACCTGGTACACCAATTTTCACAGCAGGTAATTGGAACAATTTCGGTAAACTATCACGAATTGTACCAATACGTTTTTTCCAGACCACTTCATGTGTATTTAAATCTACACCTGCAGTAAAGCCCCATGAAGGTTGTTTACAAGGTAAGCCAAGTGGTGACAAGAAAGCTTTGATTTCCACACCATAAGGCACGCCATACATTGGTTGAACACCTTGTTCAGTACCCGCACCTTTCGCAGTTTGCTCACGGTTTGGATCTGTAGGAATCAACTTAGTCACAAATGGCAAGCCAATTGGGTTCATCACAGCGACTTGACGGTCTTGGTTCACCGACATACCACCCCATTCAAATACCCCAAGGTTACCTGGGAATACCAATGTGCCATTTTCAGAAGGTGGTGTATAAATACCGTCGTAGTTTAATGATTTGAAATACACACGACACATCAACTGGTCAAACATAGTGGCACCCCACATTTGTTTATCAGTCAATTTATCTTTTGGTGCTAAATCAAAATCAGAGAACGGTTGAGTTGCAGAATAATGCTCACCTTTAGTTTGTGGACCACGTTTTACAGTTTGTGGAACTGCTTTTTCGGTGATTGGCACAATCGCTTTACCGGTACGACGGTCAAGGACGAATGCATTACCTGTTTTGGTTAAGACATAGATCGCAGGAACAGTATTACCTGATTTATCTTTGATATCTGCCAATGAAGGTTGTGATGGTACATCCATATCCCACAAATCATGATGCGTGGTTTGGAAATTCCAAATTAATTTACCTGTTGATGCATTTAATGCCAACATTGAGTTTGCATAGCGTTCATCTAATGGCGTACGGTGACCACCAAAAATGTCTGGTGTGCCTACACCTGTTGGCACATAAACGATGTCAAGTTTTTCGTCATATGCTAAAGGTGCCCATGCATTCGGTGAGGCTACAGAGTATTTTTGACCTTCGCCTGGCATGGCATTTGGATCTTCCGCCCCTGTATCAAAGATCCACAATAATTCACCGGTATTGACATCATAACCACGGATGACACCAGATGGCTCTTTAGTCGAGAAGTTATCAGTTGTTGAACCGCCAATCACAATGGTTGTGCCAGTAACCACTGGAGGTGAAGTTGGGATATAACCACCCGGATACGGATAAGGCATATCTTTTTGTAGATCGACTTCGCCGTTATGACCAAAATCACTACATGCTTTACCTGTGTCAGCATTGACTGCAACCAAACGACCATCATTTACAGGCAAGATCACTTTGCGCGGACATTCAGTTGAAGTCGAGCGTTTGTTCTCTAAGCTTTTTGCAAACTGAGTGGTATTTGCAGCGTCAAAATAAGACACACCACGACATGTTAAATGTTGATAGGTATTGTCCGCTTTAAGTTTAGGATCGAATGCCCATTTTTGTTTACCTGTCGCAGGATCAAGTGCAATTAAACGTTGGTGAGTTGTACACATAAACATGTCATTGCCGACTTTAATCGGAGTGACTTGGTTTGTGGTTTCACCTGAGTCATTTTCTGTTGGTAACTCACCCGTACGGAAAGTCCATGCTACTTCTAAATCTTTAACGTTGTCGCTATTGATTTGGGTGAGTGGAGAATAACGTACACCACCTTGTGTACGACCATAGGCAGGCCAATCTTCAGGAGCAATACCCTCAATCGCTTTGGCTGTTTGAGGTTGTGCATTTTTAATTTCACCGTGAATTTCTTGCGGATCATTAAAAATTGAATAGATCATCACGATAATCGCAATCACCAGTGTGCCTGATAATGTAATTTTCGCAGTTTTGCCATTTTCCATACCGCGTGTCACGGCAGGAATCAGTAACCAAAGGCCCAATAAGCCTAAAATATCAAAACGCGGTGCAAGTGCCCAAAAGTCAGAACCTGCCTCCCATAGTCCCCAAATCACTGTACCCAGCATCAACGCTGCATAAATGTATAAAGAACTGTTTTGAATTTTTCTTAAGTATATTGCTGAAGCCAGCATTAACAGGCCGGCGATAATGTAGTACCAAGAACCGCCAAGGACTGCCAGCCAGATACCACCAATCAATAGAACTAAGGCGAAAATTGCCATCACAACGACGGTAAATGTTCGCATCCCAGTTCCGGTAGATGGGTTGCTCATGTTGACCACCTCTATTGTCGAATGTTGTATTTGGTGCGTGAAACACATTCAACACACCACCGTTTTTATGTCGCAAAGAGAAGTTGTTACAAAAACAATTCAAGGGGAAATATCGTAATTTTTCTCAGAATTACCGAATTGCTTTTATAAGAACTCTAATTTGACATCAATTAAAATGCTGTTTGAAATTTGATACCGCCGACCCACGCATTCTCACCATTTTTGTAAGCACCGACGTGACGGATATATTGAATATTTGGACGAATAGTCAGCCAGTTTGCTGCATGAATACCGTAGTAAATCTCTGCGTCATACTCTTCACTTTGTAGACCGCGTGCATCAACGCTGTTATTGGCAATATTGGCATCATTCACATCATCATTAATGCTGATACGACCTAAACCAATCGCAATTTCATCCTGAGGACGTGCATCGAATGCACCTTTGTAGACCAAGCCAATGTTTTGCATATCACTCACATTATTGGTGTCTGAGTCATGCACGGTGACATTCACAAAACCGCTTAAGCCACGTGAAGCATCGTCTTTGTGCGCTGTCAGTTGTTGTTTCGCCACAATCCAACCACCTTGATGGTGATCTTTTTCATTTATTGGGCTATCAATGACATCGGCATCAGCGGTACTGTAGTAGTAACCTGCACGGTATTCACCCGGAAGCTTTTGTGTCCCCACTTTTGGAGTCCACACTACTTCAGCAGGAATAATCGCACCTTTTGAACCATCGGTACTCAAGTTCCAACCTTTACCACGTTTTAGATTTTCAGGGTTGTATTCATAAACCCCGACTTGTGCATAGAGTTCAGGCTGAATGTTATATTTCACGCGAGCAGCCCATTGGCTGACTGGCCAGTTGTACCATTGGTCACCGACCCAGTTACCCACTTGTGAACCACAAAGTGCTAAGTTTTGAAAGTCACAGTCAAAGCTGTTGAAATCTTCACCTTCACCAAAACGACCGACTTTAATATCTAATTTTTGGTCTAAGAATTTTTTCTTGATCCAAAAATCAGTCAAACGCCAAGTTTGACCACGACCCCACACTTCTTGTGTTGCACTTAAATGACCATTTAATGCATCTGAAGTTTGAGACAATGAACGACCATTACGTTCAGTGATATTGATTTGCGCTTCGGTATCTTTCCAACCCGCAATTTTTTCTAAATCGAGATGTGCCCCGATCGCGAATTGGTCCGCATATTCAGTGCCATGACCAGAAGCATGCTTTGCATCTAACAAAGTGGCTAATTCGCCACCATAACTAAAACTAAAATCGTAACCTTTCTGTTGGAGAGCTGTTCGTTGACCGTTCCAATCACCGAACATCCATGGGCTTTCAGAACTGAAAGCATCTGCAGTAGTTGCCGCTTGGGTTGCTGAACCCGCAAGCATTATGCCGAGGCTAAGATATAAAGATCCAAGTTTACTCACAGCTATTTTCATTTGGAGACCTATATACCAATTGTGTTAATAGTTCATATAATACTCTCACATTTGTATAATTTATTTATTTTTTTGTTAACAACTCTCAATATTTACATAGATGTTTATCTAATTAAGAGATTTTAAAGGTTTTATTGTTTAACTTATCACCTTTTTTTATACCTTTCATAACCAATTATCCGCACCTAAAGTTTTACCCACATGGGTATAAATCAATGCTGATCTAGAAAATTTAATCGGACATGCCAGTTGAGTTTGTGTCATTGTGTCGCCTTCTTGTAGCGGAACTTCAACACACCAATGCCGCTCTTGGGCCAATTGTGAATTTAGAGCTTCATCCAAACTTAAAACTGGCTCCACACACACATCTTGAGAGGCAAAAATTATTTTCCACTCATCCCATGTTTTGGTCAGTATCTTGCTGGCAACTGCATGCTTAATTTCAGTCTGATATTGTGAATCAAATGACATGCCTTGCGTCGCTAAAGCGGGTAAATCTAGAATTTGCGCCAATCCATGTAAAAACTGTGGCTCCAAACCACCTATAGACAGATAACGACCATCTTGGGTTCGATAATAGTCATAGAAACTTCCGCCATTCAGATGTGCCGTCTCTGCCGCGGTTACCGCATTGGCAGCCAATATGCCAGCTGCAGCCATATTGTTCAATGCGACAGCGCAATCGGTCATGGAAATATCAATATATTGTCCTAAGCCGCTACGGTAACGCTCAATCACCGCAGCTAAGATGCCAGTAATCGCATGCATTGATCCGCCTGCGACATCGGCGATTTGAATCCCCATTGGTGGCGGGCCACTATCTTGGCGTCCGCTATGACCTGAAATGCCCGATAAAGCCAAGTAATTGATGTCATGCCCTGCACGGTCTTTGTAATGTCCGGTTTGACCATAACCCGTAATCGAGCAATAAATAAGTCGCGGATTAATTTCGGCCAAATCTGCATAATCCAAACCCAGGCGTTGCATGACACCTGGACGAAATTGTTCTACCACAATATCAAAATCTGAAATTTTGGCTTTGATCAATTCAATACTTTTCGGATCTTTTAAATCCAATGCGATGGATTGTTTATTGCGATTTAAATAACTATGCGCTGTGGCTTGCCCATTGGCATAAGGTGGCATCAAACGAACCAGATCGGGACGCGTCGGTGACTCAATATGCACAACTTCCGCACCCATATCAGCCAAATACAAGGTCGCAAATGGTCCTGGGAGTAATGTCGAAAAGTCGAGTACTTTCAATCCTTTTAAAGCAGCTTCCATGGATATTTTTCTCTAATTGTGTAGATTTTTTATCCATGGTAGAAATATAAAATGATTAAAACAATGTCATGTTCAGCCATTTACCTTGATAGTTTCGGCAATTTACCATGTAAAAATGGCAAACCCGCTGTTGTAAATTGCCATGATTTCTTTTTTTAGCGTCATTTAGGTCAAACATTTGTGAACATTAAAGAGACTGAAGGATTAAACATGAGTCGTGATACGATCAGTATCCATTTCGTCAACGCAGCCTTAACTGGTGTGAAACGTCTCGGCATGGATGTCGAAACTTTATTGTCTCATGTTGGCATTGAGGCTGAACTTCTACGCCAACCCAAAGCCCGTATTTCACCTGAACAATACACACGTTTTATTAAAATGTTGTGGATGGTGACCCAAGACGAACATGTCGGTTTTGATATTCAACCGCGCCGCTTGGGTACTTTTGCCATTATGTGCCAATTGATTATTCATGCAAAAACCCTTGGTGATGCACTTGAATTGTCTTCGCAGTTCTACAAACTGTTTGGTGATGAATGGTCGGTAACACTAGAACGTGATAAACACGAAGCACGTTTAGTGCCTCAAATTCCAAAATCTATGGACCCAGACCATTTCATTACAGAAAGTATGCTGATGATTTGGCATGGTCTCGCTTCTTGGTTGATTGAACGTCGTCTGCCTTTAGAGCGTGTTCACTTCGGTTATGAACGTCCTGAACATGCTGACGAATATGATGCCTTGTTTTTTGCACCTGTCATGCAGTTTGATACACCACGAACTGAAATTACATTTGCAGCGGATTATTTAGATTTACCCATTCGTCAAAACGAAGAAACGCTTGAAGAATTCTTAAAAGCGGCTCCTGCACAGTTATTGGTTAAATTTAAAAATACCAATTCATTAACATCTCGTATCCGTGATGTGCTGAAGAGTCAAATTGGCGAAGAAATGCCAACCTTGAACGATGTTGCTTCAATGCTGTATCTATCGCCGCAAACACTACGTCGTCGTTTAGCCGCTGAAGGTAAGAGCTACCAAGGTGTGAAAGATGCCTTACGTCGTGATGCTGCAATTCACTTATTGCTTAATCCAGACTTAACGCTTGAAGATGTTGCACAGCAAGTCGGTTTTAGTGAAACCAGTACTTTCCACCGTGCATTTAAAAAGTGGACCGGTGTAACACCAGGCCTATATCGCCAATTACATGGTTATCACTAAGCAATATTCAAAAATAGCATTCTCTAAAACCTGATCTCGATCAGGTTTTTTTATTTCGGAAAATCTGCACGTTGTTTTTGACAAAGCAATGGATCGACGGGCGTGATCACGCGTTTGCCATCCTGTATCCGATACATTTCTGCCTTGGTCACATGATCATTTCGATCATACTCACAGGCTAAACCGCCCGTCCCCTCATCTGAGGGATGAATGCCATAGATCATATAAACATAAAAACCGATCATGCATACAAAACCTAAGCAGCCTACTAGTACTAGCCAAGCCAGACCTTTCAACACTCGCTTCACATTTTTATGCATAAGCAGATCTTCAATATGTACTGAATCGATAGCAACTGATCTTAACCGATCCTCGCTTTCAATATGCAGGTTGATTTTTATCTTATTCAGCAGCAAGCGTTGACCAAAAATATCAAACGACTCGCCCGTTCTCATCATTGCACTAGGTTGATTAATCCGTACACTCAAAAAACCAATAAAAATTTATAGATCATAGGGACAGGATTATGAGCGAGGCTTACATCATTGATGCCATTCGCACACCGCGCGGCAAAGGAAAAAAAGACGGTTCACTACATGCCGTTAAACCGATTAGCCTACTGACCGGTTTATTGAACGAATTACAAAACCGACATCAATTTGACACCGCTGCAGTTGACGACATTGTACTGGGCTGCGTGACCCCCATTGGTGACCAAGGTGCAGACATTGCAAAAACCGCAGCCATTGCAGCAGGTTGGGACAATGATGTAGCAGGCGTTCAGATCAACCGTTTTTGTGCATCGGGTTTAGAAGCGGTGAATATGGCGGCGCAAAAAGTCCGCTCTGGTTGGGAAGATCTTGTAGTGGCTGGTGGTGTAGAGTCGATGTCTCGTGTGCCAATGGGCTCAGATGGCGGCCCGTGGGCGCTCGACCCTGAAACCAATATGGCCTGTGATTTTATACCACAAGGCATTGGGGCAGATTTAATTGCCACCATTGACGGTTATAGCAGAGCAGATGTGGATGCCTTTGCAGCCAACTCTCAGCAAAAAGCTGCGGCAGCACAAGCCAATGGTTATTTTGACAAGTCTGTCGTTCCAGTTAAAGACAAAGCAGGCATCACTGTTTTAGCCAAAGATGAATTTATTAAACCAAAGACCACAGCAGAAGGCTTAAGCAAACTCAATCCAAGCTTTGCCATGATGGGGCAAATGGGCTTTGATGCCATCGCCTTACAAAAATATCCTGAAGTGGGTGCTGTTAACCATGTACACCATGCAGGTAACTCATCAGGCATTGTCGATGGCGCTGCAGTGGTGTTGCTTGCCTCTGAAAAAGCGGTCAAAGAACAAGGCCTAAAGCCACGTGCCAAAGTGCTTGCCACGGCATTGGTGGGCGCAGACCCGACCATTATGCTGACAGGCCCTGCACCTGCAGCGCGTAAAGCCTTAGCCAAAGCAGGCCTAACCATTGATGAAATTGATCTGTTTGAAGTGAACGAAGCCTTTGCAGCAGTCGTGATGCGTTTTATGACCGAACTCAAAGTTGACCCTGCCAAAGTCAATGTGAATGGCGGTGCGATTGCATTAGGACATCCGCTAGGTGCAACAGGTGCCATGATTTTAGGCACCCTGATGGATGAACTGGAACGCCAAGGTAAAAAACGCGGTTTAGCGACTTTGTGCGTAGGCGGCGGTATGGGCATCGCAACGATTATTGAGTTGGTATAAGGAGACTAAAATGAGCGCAATTCAATTTGAAAAAAATGCCGACAATATCGTCATTTTAACTTTAGATTCTCCAAACCAATCTGCCAACACCATGAATGCAGACTTCCGTACGGCACTGGCTGAAACACTAGACAAACTGCAAGCTGACGAAAACATCGCAGGGATCATTTTCCGCTCGAACAAAAAAACCTTCTTTGCAGGCGGTGATTTAGACGAGCTGATTCAAGCTACACCTAAGCATGCAACTGAATTCTTCAATATGATTGAAGAGATGAAAGCCAAACTTCGTTATATCGAAACCCGTGGCATTCCAGTTGTCGCAGCCTTAAATGGCACAGCGCTTGGCGGTGGCTGGGAGTTAGCTCTTGGCTGTCATTATCGTATTGCGCTGAATGATGCTAAGGCGAAATTTGGCTTACCAGAAGTGACCTTAGGCTTACTGCCGGGCGGTGGCGGTATTGTACGTATGGTACGTTTATTAGGTCTGCAGAATGCATTTCCGCTCCTGATGGAAGGCAAACAAATTGGTGTCGATAAAGCTAAATCACTGGGACTGATTCAAGACACGGCAGATAGCCTTGAAGAATTGATGGACAAAGCCATTGCGTGGGTCAAAGCCAATCCAAAATCACAACAGCCCTATGATGTAAAAGGCTATAAAATTCCGGGTGGTACGCCATCGACTCCTGCTGTGGCGCAAATGCTCGCCATTGCCCCCGCTATGCTACGTGACAAAACCAAGGGCTGTTACCCTGCGCCTGAAGCCATTATGTCGGCTGCTGTTGAAGGCGCTCAGGTCGATGTTGATACGGCGCTCACGATTGAATCACGTTACTTTACTTACCTTGCAACCGGTCAAATTTCTAAAAATATGATCGGCACCTTCTGGCATGGTCTAAATGCTATCAAATCAGGTGCAAGCCGTCCAAAAGACGTCGCGAAATGGCAAGCCACCAAAGTTGGTATTTTAGGCGCAGGCATGATGGGTGCAGGCATCGCTTATGCCACAGCATCAAAAGGCATTGCAGTTGTACTCAAAGATGTTTCTGTTGAAGCTGCTGAAAAAGGCAAAGCCTATAGCCAAAAACTGCTAGATAAAAAAGTTTATCACGGCCGTTTAAGTGTAGAAAAACGAGATCAAGTTTTAGGCCTGATTCAGGCCACTGCAGATGCTGCCGACTTACAAGGCTGCGACTTGATCATTGAAGCTGTATTTGAAAATGTCGAATTGAAAGCCAAAGTGACTCAAGAAGCAGAAAGTTACTTGGCAGCCAATGGCGTAATGGCATCCAATACTTCAACCTTGCCAATTTCAGGCTTAGCCAATGCATCTCAAGATCAAGCTAAATTTATCGGTCTACATTTCTTTAGTCCTGTCGACAAAATGCAATTGGTGGAAATTATTAAAGGTAAAAACACCTCGGCTGAAACCTTAGCCAAAGCCTATGACTATGTACAGCAAATTGGCAAAACACCAATTGTGGTGAATGACAGCCGTGGCTTCTTTACCAGCCGTGTCTTTGGCACCTTTGTGCAAGAAGGTTTACGTCTATTATCTGAAGGCGTACACCCTGCCCGCATTGAAATGGCAGCGCTAAAAGCCGGCATGCCTGTAGGTCCATTGGCCATTCAAGATGAAGTGTCTTTAACACTCTCTGAACATGTCGCGGCCGAGACACGTAAAGCCTTGCAAGCTGAAGGCAAAGACCTACCACGTTCAGGTGCGGATGAGGTGATTCAGACAATGATTCATGAGTTTGGCCGTAAAGGTAAAGCTGCGGGTGCAGGTTTTTATGAATATCCTGAAGGCGGTAAAAAGCACCTCTGGGAAGGCTTGAGTAAATGGCAGAAAGATAATGCTATTTCTGAACAGGAAATGATTGACCGCTTCCTATTTGTACAGTCGCTCGATACGCTGCGCTGCCTAGAAGAAGGCGTACTTGAATCAACAGTAGATGGTAATGTCGGTTCAATCTTCGGGATTGGTTTTGCCCCTTGGACAGGTGGTGCACTTCAATTTTTAAATCAATATGGTTTGGAAAAAGCGCTATTGCGTGCCAATACACTAGAAGCAAAATATGGCGAACGCTTCAAAGCACCGCAATTGCTGAAAGACAAAGTGGCGAAAGCTGAGAAGATTTAATTATTCATTTTGAGCATGCAAATTTTGCTGTTCAATCACATCAAAAGGAGCTTCGGCTCCTTTTAATTTTCCTTCGCATTCGCGTGTTTGCAAACAAGTCTAGATTTTACGCGAACTCTCATCTGTTTTATGTTATAAAGTAACAAGTTTTTTGATTTCTTTTTATCCGATTGAGTAGCTTGTTATGACTGATCATACTTCTCCTGAAAAATCACCGTGGGGCTGGAAAGCACTGATTATCTTCTGTATTTTAGGTGCGCTATTCATGGGTATTTTCTGGCTTGCTGTGACCAATGAACCAGACTATATGCCGAGCCAACAGAAAAAAGACAATACTCAACAGCATGCATTTAAAAATGCCCCTGTGATGTCAGAAGAAGCGTTGAAAAAGGCACAAGCTGATCAAGCAGCTCGTGAAGCTTCTGCGCCGACTGCAGCAGATATGCATATGACTGAAGAACAACATGCACATATGGATGACATGAGCCCTGAACCTACTGCATCGAATGATCATGGCCACTAAGCTTTGACCCAATCTATGCAATAAAAAAACGCTTAAAATATTAAGCGTTTTTTTATTTATAAACTTCGAATTTTAAGTATTTAAGCCAAAGCCATATACATATCTTGATGCTGAATACCACAATCTAAATATTCATCACCTTCAACAACAAAACCCAACGCGGCATAAAACGCTATGGCATGCACTTGTGATGATAGTTTTAAATATTCACGTTGTTCTAATTTCGCTTGTTCGATGATGGCTTGCATCAAGAATTTACCGACACCCTGACCGCGATAGGCCTTTAAAACAGCAACACGGCCTATACTGTTATTTTTCAACAAACGAGCAGTTGCAACAGCTTTCATCCCATCGTGAACAATAAAATGCAGTGAAATCGCATCTTCTGCATCCCATTCATCCGCGGGCGATATCTGCTGTTCTAAAATAAAGACCTGTTCACGTATCGATCGAGCTGCAGAGGCCAGTTGCTCCCACAGACCAAATTGAATATTTAACTGCTGCATCCCTTCATCCTTTAGCATTTACAGCCAATATCTTGTTGGTCCCATTGATCATTCAACAATAATTCCAACGAATGCCTTTGAATGCCATACATGTCTTTTAAAGCTTGGATCTGCGCCAATACCGCTTGATCAGGTTCGACATAGTCTGCACGTTTGGTTGCCAAGATCATTTTATTTTTACTGGTATGCTCAAGTGCCACAAATTCGAAAACTTTGGTTTCATAACCATATGCTTTCAATAAAAGTGCACGAATCGTGTCAGTAAGCATCTCTGCTTGCTGGCCTGCATGAATGCCAAATTGCAACATCGGCGCAAGTACTTGCGGCGCTTTCAATTGCGGACGCAGTTCTTTATGACAACACGGCGCACACATAATCATTTGCGCATTTAATCGAATACCGGTATGTATCGCAAAGTCCGTTGCCACATCACAGGCGTGCAGCGCAATCATGACATCTAAGCGCTCAGGCGCATAGGTACGAACATCGCCTTGGAAAAAATCCAGTTGGCTGAAATTCGACTGCTGCGCAACGCTTTGGCAAAATTCCACCATTTTCGGATTCAGCTCAACCCCTGTCACTTTAGGCACTTGCTGGTGTTTTGCTAAATAATCATATAATGCAAAAGTCAGATAGCCTTTACCTGAACCAAAATCTACAACATGCAGAGATTGATCGGTTTCTTTGATCTGGCTTAAAGCGCCTGAAAAAATTTCTACAAATTTATTAATTTGTTTCCATTTACGTGCCATGCTCGGAATTATTTGTGCTTTGGCATCCGTAATGCCGAGTGGCTGTAGGAAGTAGCTGTCTTGATCGACATAGCGATGTTTTGCTCGATCATGCCCTTGCTGCTCCGTAGGATTTTTCCCTAAAGCAGGCTGCTTTTTGCTAATGCTTAGCATGGCTTTCTTTTTATTTTTTTGAGCTGAATTTCTTCATCTAAGGTCATCAGGTTGGCTTGCTTACAACAACTCAATAAACTTTCGACTTGTTGATATGCGGATGCGATTGGATAGTTTTTGGTGATGTCTTGGGTTTTGTAACGATATAAACAGCTGAGAAATGACTCACCTTGCAGCGAAATGACTCGCAAGGTCATTTTTTCTAATTGCTCTAATTCACCTTTATACTGACTCAAGATCATGCGATCAAAACGCTGTGTTTCAATGGCTTGCTGAAAGGCTGCTAAAAATTGCTGCTCTTGCGTAGAGGGAGAAGCCAAAGATGACATAATATAAACCTAGATAAATTTGCAAAACAATTTTAAATCTTCTTACACCAAAAGCAAAATTGAATTACTATACACATGTATATTTAAATTATTATAAAAGATACGTTATGAATGCTCCCCATCTTTTAGCTTATGACCCAGCTGAAGAAAGACTGAATTTCTATACCCATGCTTTCGGTGCGGCTTTGTCTGCCATCGCAGGTATCCTACTGATTTTAAAAGGCTCGTACCTTCCAACTGGACAATGGCTTGCACTTTGGGTGTATGCATTCAGTATGCTGTTATTGTTTTCAGCATCGAGTCTATATCACTTCGCAGAGTCTCCTGAGCGCCGTGGTTGGTACAAAAAACTCGACCATACCGCTATCTATTATTTAATTGCAGGTACTTACACCCCGTTTCTGGCAATCGCACTGCCTACCGCAAAAGCGCATTATTTACTCATTGCACTGTGGGTCATTGCCGCAATTGGAACACTATTCAAATTAATTTTCATTCATCGTTTTCAAAAGATTTCGTTGATTGCCTATTTGGTGATGGGATGGCTTGCGGTACTGGTAATGGATGATATGCAACGCTTTTTATCTGATCAAGCTTTAACCTACCTGATCATTGGCGGGCTATCTTATACAATCGGTGCATTGTTTTATGCCTTAAAAAAGGTAAGATATACACACGCTATCTGGCATATTTTTGTATTGATAGGTGCAGGATCACATTTCCTGTCGATTTATCTCTACGTGATATAACCCACTGACACTGCATTCTTTAGTGACCCTAATTCCGCAGTTCGTAAGTTGGTATTTCGTATTTTTTTAAGAAATTACGCCTTTTTTAAAAAGATTACGCTTTTAAAACTAAGTTCAATTATTTTTAGTAAGTGTAAGGTCCACCATGGCGTCTTCAAGTGCTGCTGCCACTGAACAGCAACCAACAAATTCAAAATTCCGCGTACTTACAGCAAGTCTTGTAGGTACCACAATCGAGTTCTTCGATTTCTACATCTATGCAACTGCGGCTGTAATTATCTTCCCGCATCTGTTCTTCCCTGCAAGTACAGATCCAACAACCGCAACAATTCAATCTTTAGCAACGTTTGCGATTGCCTTTATTGCTCGCCCGATTGGTGCAGCATTCTTTGGCCATTTAGGTGACCGTATCGGTCGTAAAGCCACATTAGTTGCCGCTCTCCTCACCATGGGGATTTCGACAGTATGTATCGGCTTGCTTCCAACCTATGCTCAAATTGGTATCGCTGCTCCGCTCATGCTTGCACTTTGTCGCTTAGGTCAAGGTCTTGGTTTAGGTGGTGAATGGTCAGGTGCCGTGCTACTTGCAACTGAAAATGCGCCGGAAGGCAAACGTGCTTGGTATGGTATGTTCCCTCAATTGGGCGCGCCAATCGGCTTTATTCTTGCAACAGGCTCATTCTTGACCTTAGGTCACTTCATGTCTGAAGCTGAGTTTATGCAATGGGGTTGGCGTATTCCATTCATTGCAAGCGCTCTATTGGTGATTGTTGGTCTGTGGATTCGTTTAAAACTACATGAAACACCAGCATTCCAAAAAGTTTTGGATAAGCAAAAAGAAGTAAATATTCCGTTCAAAGAAGTGATCACTAAGCACTGGGGAATGTTAATTCTCGGTACGATTGCTGCGATTTGTACATTCGTTGTGTTCTACTTAACCACAGTATTCGCTTTACAATGGGGTACAACCCAGCTTGGTTACACACGTGAAGAATTTTTAAAACTTCAACTGGTTGCCACACTTTGTTTCGCTGCCTTCATTCCACTTTCTGCTGTATTTGCTGAAAAATTTGGTCGTAAAACGACTTCGATTGCGGTATGTGTTGTATCTGCATTGTTTGGCTTAGTCTTCTCAAGCATGCTTGAGTCTGGCAGTACTGCGATGGTGTTCTTATTCCTATGCATCGGTCTTGCGATCATGGGTTTAACCTATGGTCCAATTGGTACGGTATTGTCTGAAATCTTCCCAACGTCTGTACGTTACACCGGTTCAGCTTTAACCTTTAACATGGCTGGTATTTTTGGTGCATCTTTCGCGCCATTGATCGCAACTAAACTTGCAACTGGCTATGGTTTATATGCAGTAGGTTACTACCTAACTGCGGCATCAATCCTTTCATTGATCGCGTTCTTAATGATTCGCGAAACTAAAAATGATGATGTGAATAATCAGGTTTAATCTGATTCAATAGCAAAAAAAGCCAGCGATACCGCTGGCTTTTTTATGTCTCAAATTGAGTCAATGACCTGATTAGCTACTCTATAGTTGACATCACTTCGATTTTATTCATGAATGCAGCTTAGATCCAACTGAGCAATACACATCATCTGTTCCAAGACACGGTCATTCACTTAATTTCAAACAGCAAATGAATGGCAAGATTCAATTTTATTAACAAAACAAGGTTTGTAGCTCTACATCAAGAGGTACAGTCACCAAACCGTTTAGCGATAATGAACGGTAGTTTTTGATTAAACCAACTCGATAATATCAATGGTCGGTGGCACAAGAAAACGAAAAGGCACCCCAACCATGCCCGTACCAACAGTGACAAAGACATCTGCATTGTCATGCTGATATAGCCCTTTTTTATGACCTAAAATCGACACTTTTTTCATTACATAATCGGTCAACCATGGCAATTCCACTTGTCCACCATGTGTATGACCCGACAACATCAATGGTCGTCCTGGCAGTTTAGGTACCATATCAACGGTATCTGGATTATGCGACAAAATGATCCAAGGTTTATCTTGTGGCAATTCTGGCAAATAGCGCATATCGGCTTTACCAGCCCATAAGTCCCCAACGCCTAATAAGCGAAACTCATTAAATTCCACCACTTGCCCTTCGATATCCACCACATGATTACTTTCTAATGCATGTTTTAATAACGCTTGAATAGGCGGGCCGGGATATTGCTCATCATGATTACCATTCACCGAATAAATCGGCGCAATAATATTTTTCAGTACAGCCAGTTCTTCAGCCAACTTATTTTCAGGCTCATAAGTCCAATCCCCTGCAACCACGACCAAATCAGGATTTTGTGCATTGATTTTATCGACGATCATTTTTAACTGACGTTCATGACCCGAAAATAAACCAATATGTAAATCACCAATTAAGGCAATGCGTACAGGCTTTAATAATTGTCGTGTTTCATGCAATTGATATTGGCATTTTTTCACCTGAATCATGTGCGGCTCGATAAATCGGGCATAGCACAAAAGCCCCGTAACAGCACCGACAAAAATCGCTTCATGTAGTGAATAATAGCCACTCCAGCCTGCATAAAAGCTAAAGAAGAACAAAGGGATAAGTAAATACGAAAGATAAAATGCCAACAAATGTACGAAGGCTTTAAACGGATGAATCGTTTCCGTGCGTGACTGACTTAACCAAGCTTGGGAAATTGCCCAAACGCCCAGCACAGCCAACCCGATATAAAAATACATCACTACGGAATCTAATTCCCACATACATTTGCTCTACAATTTGCCTAACGAGAAAACTCGGTCACTATATTTATCTTTTCACAGCTGACACTTATACTCAAATCAAATTTTTTAGTATGTCTAACAGTATGAACTCAGCTACACCGAAACAGCAAAATTTGCCCTTCATACACAACCGCACTAAGGCGGTTTTGCTGAGTTGTAGCCTTGTTTTGACTTTATCTGCATGTAGTACCTTGCCTAAACAGCACACTCAACCTGTGGAATATGCCTTTAATACTCCTACAGACGATACTAGCCTTGCCAAAATTGTGTTGCCGCTACGGGAACAAAATCCTAACTTAACCGGTTACCACGTTCTTTATGACCCATTAGAAGCCTTAGCGGCTCGAATCGAGCTAATCAATAAAGCCGAAAAAAGTTTAGATCTACAATACTATATTTGGGATAACGACAAAATTGGTGCTTTGGCCCTACATGCCATGATCAAAGCTGCAGATCGTGGGGTGAAAATTCGTTTATTGGTCGATGACAACAATGCCAAAAAAATGGAAGGCATTTATATGGCACTCGACCAACATGCCAATATTGATGTCAAACTGTATAATCCCTACCGCTTCCGACATTTCCGCCCTGTCGATATGGTGCTGGATCTAAAACGCATCAACCGCCGTATGCACAACAAAAGCTTTATTGCAGACAATCAAATTGCTCTGATTGGTGGTCGCAATATGAGTAACCAATACTATAACGTCAGTGATAATTATCAATTTTCCGATGTCGACGTCATGTTGGTCGGTGCGGCATCCGATGAAATCATTCATTCTTTTGATGAATATTGGAATGATGATTATGCCTTTCCAGTACGCCAATTGGTTAATCCACGCCACTATAGCTTGCGCTTTGACAGTCTCAAACAACAACTCGATGACTATAACCAAGAAGCCACTGTAGTCAATTATTTGGACTTAGCCAACCGTTCACATGCCTTTGATGACTGGCTCAACAATAAAATCCAATTTGACTGGGTCAAAGCCGAAGTGGTCAAAGACTCACCGAGCAAAATCAAATCAAAGGCTAAAAAAGAAGAGCATCTCAACTTTCAGCTGCTCAACCGTTTAGATAAACCTGAACAAAGCGTCGATATCGTTTCAGCCTACTTTGTTCCAGAAAAACAAGGGGCGGAACGCCTGAAAAACCTCAGTGCTGATGGCGTGAAAGTCAGAGTCTTGACCAACTCATTCCAGGCCAATGACGTACCATTAGTTCATGCTTTTTATAGCAAATATCGCCAAGATCTCTTGGAACACGACGTTCAACTCTATGAATTTCTCTCTAGACCTGATGCAGAAAACCTCAACACCAATACCAAAGAGTTGGCGGAAAAATCTAAAGTTAGTCTAAAAGGTTTAAGCCGTTCAAGCCTGCATGCCAAACTGATGGCAATTGATGAAAAACAAGTCTTTATCGGCTCATTTAACTTTGATCCACGTTCAGCATATTTAAATACTGAAATTGGGGTATTACTGAATAGCCCACGTTTAGCCAAAGCCGTCCACTACACCATGGATGAAAATTTGAGTAAATATGCCTATAAGTTGGTGCTCAATGCAGACCAACAAATCAATTGGAAAATTAAGCTATCAAATGGTCAAACGCGTATTTATCCACGTGAACCGAAAATCAAGTGGTGGCAAAAAGCAGGGGTGAAATTTATCTCTTGGTTGCCTCTCGAAGGCTTTATGTAAGGATCGTGCTGCAAAGACATCCCTTTGCAGCAAGTATCCTTAAATTATTTAGATTCAACTAAAACTGGCGTTTTAAGAACTTTGGCTTGAAGCTCTGCCAATCCCTGATTCATTTTTTGCTGCACTTCTTGCGTCAAGCTTTCAACAGTATGACCTGCCGAATCAGTTGCGGGCAATGTCATCAGATGCGCTGTGACTTTCGGCATTTCTAAGACATTTTTGACATGTCGATCAAAGCTAATGTCTCCGACATAGGGCGCAATATTATCGAGTTCACCGTCCTGATTCACATAGCAAATTAAGCAAATTTGGACTGGACGCTCAGCTTCAATCGCTGCACCTAAAATACGACCATGAATTTTTTTAATTTTGCTGCCATCCGAAGTCGTGGCTTCTGGGAAAAAGAGTACCGGCGTATCTTGTTTTAAGAAGCCCGTAATTTGTTCTTTAATTTTAATCGAGTCGCCAGAGCCACGCTTAATAAATAACGTGCCACCGCCTTTCGCCAAATTACCGAATACTGGCCATTTTTCAATTTCAGCTTTAGCCAAAAAGAAAACACGTGCACCTGAACCCAAAACTGCAACGTCTAACCATGAAATATGATTACTTACCCAAAGGGCGGGTTGACGTGGAATTTCACCATGTACTTTGACTTCAAGATTAAATACTTTGCATAACTTGCGACAAAAATACTGCACATAGCGGGTATTTTGCGGGTTATTCGGGTCTTTATACAATTGATGACGATAAACCAAATAAAAACCCTGCGTCACAGCAACGGCTGCTGCACCGACTTTTTTACAATACAAATAAAATTTTGAAAACACATTAATTTGCGGTGTATTGACGATTTGAGGTTGATTCATAAACGGTTCACTAAAATGACACGGTGCCACAATTTGGCGTAAATTTTCATCATCATATACCGAAGACAGTTTTTTTGCATTGATCATAAAAACCGAAGTCGAAGATAATATTTTTCCATTTTAATCGTTTTTAAAAATCAAATATCATTTTTATATCGATTTTAAAGGTTATGCATTATGAATCACTCACATTCAGATACCCCTCCTATTTCTTCATGGCAAGCTTTAAAAGCCATTGCTGGTTTTTCACTGATATATATGAGTGTGCTTTTTTTACTGGCACTGAGCTTTCACAGCTTTCTCTAATTGAATAGCACAACATACAGCAACTTAGCCATTAATCCCTCACTTAGATTAACCCTCGCACTCCATTTTCGCCTAAAATGAATCTTTAAACAGGAGTGTGTGCTGAGTGGAAAATTTAAATCAACATCAAGCGAGCGGTGAACGCGTAATTTTAGTCAGCGTAGCAGTACAAATGCTCGCAGACCTTGATGCCGAAGAATTTCACTTACTAGCTCAATCTGCAGGTGCCAATATTCTGCAGCATGTGCATGCTCAGCGTATTAAGCCTGATGCCAAATTATTTATTGGCTCAGGGAAGGCGGAAGAAATTGCAGAAGTGGTTGCAGAGCATGAAGTAGAATTGGTCATCTTTGACCATGCCCTCACCCCTGCCCAAGCACGTAATCTTGAACGCATCATGCGATGTCGTGTGGTCGATCGCACGGAATTAATCTTAGATATTTTTGCTCAACGCGCACGCACCTATGAAGGTAAATTGCAAGTTGAGTTGGCCCAATTACAACATATGGCTTCACGACTGATTCGTAGTCGCGGCGATCTCGATAGCCAAAAAGGCGGGATTGGCTTACGTGGACCGGGTGAAACCCTGCTTGAAACCGACCGTCGTCTACTCAAGCTCCGCATGGGACAACTCAAAGCAAAACTTGAGAAAGTCCGCCAAACACGTATGCAAGGTCGTGTGGCACGTCAAAAAGCCGCAGTTCCGACCGTGTCATTGGTCGGTTATACCAATGCGGGTAAATCTACCTTATTTAATAATTTAGCAAAAAGCGATGTCTATGCAGCAGACCAACTGTTTGCGACGCTTGATCCAACCTTACGCCGTCTACATTGGGATGGCATCGGCAACTTAGTGCTCGCTGATACCGTAGGTTTTGTGCGTAATTTGTCGCACTCATTGGTCGAGTCCTTTAAAGCCACCTTAGAAGAAACCTTGGAGGCGACCTTATTGTTACATGTCATTGACTCCAGCAGTCCAGACATGATGGAACAAATCGAGGCTGTCGAAAAAGTACTGAAAGAAATTGGTGTCGATGTTCCGATTCTGCGCGTTTATAACAAAATTGATGTCAGTGGTGAAGATCCTAAAATCATCTATGGCAAGCCTCATCAGCCGGAACGTGTTTATGTCTCAGCGCATAGTGGTAAAGGTCTACCCTTATTACGCCAAGCGGTTCAAGAATGCTTAATGGGTCAAATTCAAAGCTTTGAAGTCCATCTAAAACCGGCTTATGGTAAATTAAGAACACAACTGTATGCGCTCAATGTGATCCAAAATGAAAGTTATGATGAACAAGGCAACTTAATTTTGCATGTCATCATTGCCCCACATAAGTTAGAACAACTGATTAAACAGGCGCATTTACCCATTGATGAAATTTTGCGAACACGTGCGCAACAATTCCAACATCCTCTTGAAGAATTTGAAATTAAAAATTAAATCGGTTAAAACTTGATTTGTATAATTTTAACGAAAGACAAAAATGGACTGGATCAAGCGCATCGACTGGAAAGCCTGGATAGGCACTCTTGCATTAATTATTCTTTTCCGTGAAGGTGCGGTCTGGGTCATGAAGCAATTCAGTCACCCAGAATTAGGTAATCTCGTCGGACTGATTAGCTTGCTGATCGTGCTTTCATTTTGGAGAAAATTCAACAAAATTCCAGCCAGTTTGGTCGATACCAATAATAAAATCATGAAAGAAAGTGCCTTTGCTTTCTTACCCATTAGTGCAGGCTCATTGCTGATGATGATGCATTTAGGCGATGAAATTCCAATGTTTTTGATTGTGCTATTTGTCAGCACCCTCATACCGCTGTGGGTCTACGCAAAAATGTCTAAGAAATGGCTATAAGGAGAATCAACATGCTTTCAATCATCTCTGGATTCATCATTACCCTGATCGCCTATCTTGTCGCAAAACCCATTAATAAAAAATTACCGCAAATCCCCGTGATTGTGATTGGGATGTTTTTCGTCATTGGTATGCTCTATCTTTTTGGCATTTCCTATGAAAGTTATATGGCACAGGTCAATCCACTGTTCAATAACTTACTCGGCTATGTCACAGTGGCCTTGGCCATTCCTTTAGCTGCAATGCGCTACGATGACTTACCATTAAAAGCCGTGGGCGGGATTTTAGTCTTTGCCAGTATCAGTGCCGTTGCCCTCCCTATGGGGCTGGCTTATTTATTGCATTTGTCAGATCCAACCATTATGGCTTTTGCTACACGGGCAGTGACCACCCCAATTGCCATCAACATTGCGACGCTGCTGCATTCCCCGATTCCTTTGGTGATTTTGATTGTGATTTTATCAGGGGTGATTGGCGCAGCATTTTCACCCATCATACTCAAAAATATTCATGATGAACGTGCATCAGGACTCGCCTTAGGACTTGCTGCACATGCGATTGGCACAGCTCAAGCTTGGCAGCGCGGCAGCATTGCTGGGCGCTATGCAGCATTTGGCATGGCGGTAAATGCAGTCTTCACAGCAATCTGGTTGCCAACTTTCATACTCTATCTACAAAATATGTGACTGAGCAATCACTTTTAAATGATTGTTTTGTATAAAAAATAAACTTAATATAAATTCAAGGGTACGCCACAACACATTGAACGATGTGCTGTGGATGTTACATTTTTGGTAAAGTCACTTTTGTGCAACATGTCAACTTTCCCGAATAAAATGTAAATATTTATGCTTAGAGTAGTTGCTCTAAGTTCAAATATTACCTAGTATGATCAATAAACCCTCACAAAGTGTATTGATAAAGGATTATTAATATGATCGAAAAAAGTTTGAAATGGGCTGCATTATTCGGTGCCGTAGTCACAAGCTCTGCACTTTATGCTCAAGATCTTACAGGGACTTGGCAACAAATTGACGATAAAACCGGTTCGCCTAAAGCACTGATCGAAATTCGAAAAGATGCCAAAGACACCTATACCGGCAAAATTGTCAAAGTGACGCCACGTCCGGGTTATACACCAAAGGAAAAATGTGTGAATTGCCCTGCACCTTATACCAACCAGCCTATTTTAGGGATGGATGTATTTAAGGGGCTGAAACTTGAAAGGGAAAATACCTACTCTCAAGGGAAAATTATTGATCCTTTGGCAGGCAAAATTTACAGCTTAAAAGGCAAAATTTCTGCCAATGGTAAGCGCTTACATTTACGTGGATATCTGGGGATTTCCGCGATTGGTCGTACACAGACATGGATTCGCGCTGAATAAATTTTAAATTTATTCAGTAAATTGATTTGACATAGGTGAACCACCTACAGGGAATATCTGATGAAAAAATTAAAAGTGAGCCTCTTATTCTTAGCTGCTGTAATGAGTGGTTCAGCTTTTGCTCAAGACCTTTCAGGGACTTGGCAACAAATTGATGATAAAACAGGTTCACAAAAAGCCATTATTGAAATCCGTAAAGAAAGTAATGGCACATTCGTGGGTAAAATCATCAAAGTGACGCCGCGTCCGGGCTATACACCACGCGACACCTGCGTAAACTGCCCTGCACCCTACAAAAACAAGCCAATCTTAGGCCTTGATATCTTAACAGGTTTAAAACATATTGAAGGCACTAATAACTACGACAAAGGCCGTATTATTGACCCTCTTTCAGGCAAAGTTTACGACACAAAAATCCGTTTAAATGCCAGTGGGAAACGCCTAACTTTACGGGGTTATATGGGTGTTTCTGCACTTGGTCGTAGCCAAACTTGGATTCGCCAAGAGTAACCTCAAACAAGTAAAAAAACCGCCGACATGGCGGTTTTTCTTATTCCGAATATCTTCAAATTATTTTTAAATTAAAGTTGACTATTCTCATAAACTTTCTAACATACGTGCTCATAAATCATGCTTCTCGGGGAAAAGCGATTATGTTTAAAAAAATATTATTCAGCCTATGCACATTCGGTTTGATGAATGTCGCATTTGCAAATGACATTGCCGGCACGTGGCAACAAATTGACGATAAAACAGGAGCTGCCAAAGCGATTATTTCGATTCACAAAGAATCCAATAATACCTATACCGGTAAAATTATTAAAATTACACCACGTCCGGGCTATACACCGCAAAAAAACTGTAATAAGTGCCCTGCGCCTTATACCAACCAACCAATTCTCGGTATGGAGATTATTAAAGGTTTAAAACAAGTTAATGACACAAATAATTATGAAAAAGGCCGTGTTATCGACCCATTGGCAGGTAAACTTTACGATGCAAAAATTCGTTTGAATAGCACGGGGAAACGTCTCACTTTACGTGCAAGTATTGGTGTTTCAGTACTTGGCCGTAACCAAACATGGATTCGCGTTGATTAATTCATACGGATCAATAAAAAAGGCCACATCGATGTGGCCTTTTTTATATCTTAGATTACATTTAATCATTACATCACTGGGTTATCGACTGTAAACATGGTTTGATCTTCCAGACGATAGGCCATCAACTGATTGCCCCAAACACACCCACCATCCACATTTTGGATTTTTGCTGAGATTCTTTTTCCTTGTAAAGCGGCCCAATGACCAAAAAGAATTTGATGGGTCTGCGCTGCTTGTGACTCAAACTCAAACCATGGCTTAAAACCCTTAGGCATAGGGTCATCGAGTGAATCTTTAAAACTGAACTCTAAACGGCCTTCTGCATCGGTTAAGCGCATGCGGGTCAAATAGTTGGTAATACAGCGTAAGCGCGCATGACCAGACAAATCATCCGTCCATAGGTTCGGCTCTTTACTGTACATTACTTGAAGAAACGCATCGACCACATCAAAGTCGTCATGACCAATCACCGCTTCCACTTCCTTTGCCAAGTCTGCGGTTTGCTGCGCAGTCCAATTCAAAGGAATACCCGCATGAGTCAAAATGGTTTGCTCATTCGGAAATAGACACAGCGGCTGCTTGCGTAACCAATCAATCAAATCATCACTTTCTAAAGCGTGAATCACATCATCGATATTGTCTTTAGGATTGATATCCTTAATACCGCGAGCGCATGCCAGCAAAGTCAGATCATGATTGCCCAGTACCGTCGCCGCAACTTCACTATCCACTAATTTTTTGATGAACCGCAAAGCGCCTACCGAGTTTTCACCCCGTGCGACGAGATCACCGGCAAACCATATAAAATCTTGGTCTGCATCAAACTTAATCTCTTTCAGTAAAGCTTTTAATGCTTCAAAACAGCCTTGAACATCACCAATGACATAGTTATAGCGAATAGAGCGAGTCATAATTATTTAAGCCACCATTTGATCTGCTAATGCGACAAATTCTGCAAGTGTTAGAGTTTCCGGACGCGCCATTGGATCAACCCCTGCATTTTCAAAACCATCTTCAACCAGCATGCCTTTTAAGCTGTTACGCAAGGTCTTACGGCGCTGAGTAAAGACATGTGAAACCAAACGCGCAAGCGCTTTTTCATCTTTCGCCACAATCGGTTTAATAGCATAAGGCTCTAAACGGAATACCGCAGAGGTTACTTTTGGCGGTGGATTAAATGAACCCGGCGGCACTTCAAATAAAAACGTCGGTTTACAGAAGTATTGGATCATCACCGATAAACGGCCATATTCTTTAGTATTCGGTGAAGCGGTAATACGGTCCACAACTTCTTTTTGCAGCATGAAGTGCATGTCTTTGACTTTGTCGCCAAACTCCAAGAGATGGAACAGCAGCGGTGTCGAGATGTTATACGGTAAGTTACCAACCACACGCAGTGGACGGCCTTCTTGGAATAATTCAGTAAAGTCGTATTTTAACGCGTCAGTTTCAACAATGGTTAAACGTTCAGGATGTGGCACACGGCCCGGCAAACCTGCGGCTAAGTCACGGTCCAGCTCAACCACCGTTAAAGCATCGCACTCACCAATTAAAGGCGATGTGAGGGCAGCAAGACCCGGACCAATTTCGACAATATTGTCACCAGTACGCGGATTTACCGAACGTACAATTTTGGCAATAACACGTTGATCATGTAGGAAATTCTGTCCAAACCGCTTACGCGTGTGATGCCCTTCATCTTTTGGGTTTAGGGCATTAATTTGATACATAAAATTCTCCGCATAGGTTTATTACAACGATTACTGACTTGATTCAAATTCACTCAAGCGAGCAAAAATTTCTTCGGACTTGGTCACATTATCCCGAGCCGCTTTAATTACACTGAGCAATGGCTCTCTTTGTTGCAACAAAGCCATTGTTTCAGATTTCATCATTTCTTCAGTTTCAGCCTGAATGGAGAGCAAACTTTCGCGCATTTCAGCATTGTTTACGCGCTCTACACCCAGTTCAGGATTGCCATTCAGCTGAGCCTTCAAATAAAGATTAAAAGTTTCAAAATCCGCTAAAAAGTCATCTAAATCGTCTGGATGAATAGAATTCACATCAGTTAAATTCAGCAAAGAATCCAACAGCCGTCCCGCAATAAAGACTTGATTTTTAGCAATAATCGCTTGCATTGCTGAATTGTTTGCTCTAGCCATCATATCAGCCAAAAGGTTGTATTCAGCTTGAATACCTGGAATGGTTTCACTTACAAGAAGTTGATATTCATATAGCGCACTCAGGCTATTTTGATGCTGTACAAGCAGATCAATATTAGCATTGATTGCCTGTCCATCTTGAAGCATTTTATCAGCACCGCCACGATTCGCATATTTTTTATGCATCGCGGTCAGCGCTTGATTAAATTTTTGCTGATTATGTTTAAAGCCATCCACAGCACCCGGTGATGCAAAACGTATAAATCCTTCCGTCTGTTTCGGAATTTGCAGCGATAATACTTTTAAGTCACAAGAATGATGATCTGTAGCGAGCGTTGAGCATGCTGACAGCATCAACGCTAACGCAATCCCCAAAAATGGGCGAATGATCGATTTCGCCCTAAGCATCTTGTTATTTTCCTGTTTTATTTTTGATAATTTTTTACTATTATTCATATAAAATTCAAACCTTTATTATTAAGTTTCGTTATTTTTCGCACGTGCTAATTCTAAAGCCAAATCAACCGCCACCTGTAAACTCGAACTTTTAGCAAGACCAGTTCCAGCCAGTGACAGTGCTGTGCCGTGATCCACTGAAGTCCGAATAAACGGTAAGCCCAAAGTAATATTGATGGCTTCACCAAATCCCTGCGATTTTAACACAGGTAAACCCTGATCGTGATACATCGCCAAAACCGCATCGGCATCTTTTAAATTTTCAGGGGTAAATAAGGTATCGGCAGGTAAGCTCAGGCTCATATTCACCCCTTGAGCGCGATAACGCTCTAGCACCGGATTGATCACTTCAATCTCCTCCATGCCCAAATAGCCATCTTCACCCGCATGTGGGTTTAGACCGCACACCAAAATATGCGGATGATCTTTTTTAAATTTGGTTTTTAAATCATGAATTAAAATATCAATGACTTGATGCAAACGTTCTTGAGTAATGGCATCCGCAACATCACGAAGCGGTAAATGTGTTGTTGCCAATGCGACACGGAGCGTTTTGGTCGCAAGCATCATCACGACACGCTCAACGCCTGCAAATTCTTGATAAAACTCCGTATGTCCGCTGAAATGGATACCGGCATCATTAATAATCGACTTTTGCACAGGTGCAGTTGCAACACCAACACTTTTGCCAGACATCGCATAATCTGCAGAACGACGTAATTGCTCCAACACATAGGCTGCATTATTCACATCTAACTGACCTGCGATGACAGATTTAGTCACAGGTACATGTTCCACATAAAGCTGACCTAGAGCCGCCGACACCTCCTGCCCAACATAGTCAATCAGTTCAACTTCGAGCTTTAACTGTTGAGCACGCTTGAGCAGCAAATCTTTATCAATAAGAACCACAATTGGCCTTTCATCTATTCGATTGGCTAAGCTCAAACAAATATCAGGTCCTATACCTGCGGGTTCACCGCTCGTGATATATAAAGGCAGCATGGGTCTATCCTGTGTGTGCAATAGCATGATTATACTGTGTGATGCACATGACAGACCTAATTTTATTGACTAAAAATATCGGACTAAAACTCAAAAATAAGCGCGTTGTGCGACATTGTATGGAATGAAATCGAAAGCAAAACCTGAAATGCCAATGATCCAAATCAATGCAATAAGAATGACAATGCCGCGCTGAACGGCTGACACATGTTGCGGGTACTTCGTTATCAGCCAAAAAGACATACCACCCAGAAGCAATAATCCAATCAACAGATAAACCAATAAATAACTAAGGAAAAATAAAGTGAGCATCATTAACAAAACGATGATCGCACCATCCGCCCCGTGCAAATACACCAAATACAAAAAAGTTGGGCTTAAAACTAAGGCGTGATATAAGCCCATTAATTGCAACCATTGCCGCCAGAATGAGTGTTCAGATGTGTTTTTTAACAGATTAGAATTCGACATGATTTACTTTCATCCGCTTTTTTTATAATTTCTGGATTATCTACTGTTTATTGCTGAAGAAATATACTACAATACAGCGCTTGAAATTTTATATTTTCATTTGTGATTCTTCACGTATTCGTATAGAATCGCGTCTCCTTTTGTTTGGACAGCTTCCATAGTCCAAACCAACTATAATAGGTAGTGGTTTAATGAAAACTCTCAGCGCTAAGCCAGCTGAAGTTCAACACGACTGGTACGTTGTTGATGCTTCTGGCAAAACTTTAGGTCGCCTTGCGACTGAAATCGCTCGTCGTTTACGCGGTAAGCACAAAACTTCTTATACTCCTCACGTTGACACTGGTGACTACATCGTTGTTATCAATGCTGAGCAAGTTCAAGTGACTGGTAAAAAATCACTTGATAAGAAATATTATCGCCACACTGGTTTCCCTGGTGGTATTCGTGAAACTAATTTCGAAAAATTAGTTGCTCACAAACCAGAAGAAATCTTCGAACGTGCTGTAAAAGGCATGTTGCCAAAAGGTCCTCTTGGTTATGCAATGATCAAGAAAATGAAAGTGTACGCTGGTACTGAGCATCCACATACTGCTCAACAGCCACAAGTTTTGGACATCTAAGGGATACAGCACATGGCTACTAACTATGGTACAGGTCGCCGTAAGACCGCAACTGCACGTGTTTTCCTATCAGCTGGTACTGGTAAACTCGTAATCAACAACCGTTCTTTAGAACAATATTTCGGTCGTGAAACTGCTCGTATGGTTGTTAACCAACCACTTGAGCTTTTAGAAGCTACTGAGAAATATGACCTTTACATCACTGTTGCTGGTGGTGGTATCGGTGGTCAAGCAGGCGCTATCCGTCACGGTATTACTCGTGCATTGATCGCTTCTGACGAAACTCTTAAACCTGCTCTTCGTCAAGCTGGTTTCGTTACTCGTGATGCTCGTGAAGTTGAACGTAAGAAACTTGGTTTACGTAAAGCTCGTAAACGTCCTCAATTCTCTAAACGTTAATTCGTTTACCGAATCGGACAAAAAACCTTGGCTTATGCCAAGGTTTTTTTATATCTTGATTTTTATGAAGATGATGCAAATATAACAACGAACCGATAAACCAAGAGACTCAAACTCGCAATTAAGCATATAACCGACAGTGTTAGTGTAATTGTACAGATGGTGATTTTGTTTTTTTGTTCAGGGCTATCATCCTCTGCTCCATAATCAGAGGCATAACCTCCAGCGAGTGCCGTATAAAAGCCAATGCCCATAAAAATAACCGCAGCGAAAAATAATAATTTTTGTACAAGTGCAATGGTCATCATGCGGTGATGATCAGGTAAATGAATGACATGACAATCTATCAGATAAAATAAACCAAAACTGGAATTTTCGTTGTAGCTGCATTGATATTGCTAAAGTCTCCGTGATTTTACTGTCTAATTTTAGTATCCTATCTTATTCATTTCTCATCGTCTCGGATTATGTCAGTCGAAAATGCACCTCTCCAAGGGATTACGCTTTACAGTCATGCGGATGACTTTCGCTCACACTGGATACGCTATGTACTTGCAGAGAAGCAAATCAAACATAATTTAATTATTGCTGATGATGAAGACGAAGATCTTGCGAGTTTAAATCCCTACAATCAACTTCCGATGATGATTGAAAATGGCCTAAAACTCTATAACAGCAGTATTATTGCCGAATATCTGGATGACCGTTATCGTCAAAATAAACTGTATGCAGATGCACCTATGCCTCGTGCAGAGCAACGTCAATATGTATGGCGCTTCGAACAAGATTGGTTAAGACTGGCTGATATTATGCTTCGCCATCCCGATACCCTCGATGAAAAAGCCAAGCAAAACGCACAAAAACAATTACGTGATACACTCATTTCACTAACCCCCTTGTTTCAGCATTATCCTTATTTTATGTCTGAACAATTTAGCATGTTAGACTGTATGCTCGCGCCTATATTTCTGCGCCTAAAAGCCATGGGTATTGAGCTTCCCAAACAGCAATGCCGCCCTATATTTCTCTATTGCCAACGCATCTTTAGCCGTCCAGCATTTATCAAATCAATGACATTGCAGGAAAAAAATCGCTATAGCGAGCTTTTAGTAAAAAATTAATTTTCCATAAATATTCGAGTAAGCATTATGTCTGAACAGGAACTACAACTCACTCCAACACGTCCATACTTAACACGGGCACTTTATGAATGGATTTGTGAAAACCAACTTACCCCCTACCTACTTGTCGATGCGACACAGAATGGTACGATGGTGCCAGTTCAATATATTAAAGATGGCCAAATTGTCCTGAATATCGCACCTCATGCAACGCATGCGCTACACATGAGTAATGAGACGATTACTTTCTCTGCACGCTTTGGTGGCGTTTCGCAAAACCTCTATATCCCCTTTTCTGCTGTTCTAGGCATCTATGCACGTGAAAATGGTCAAGGCATGTTCTTCGATCCTCAAGAATATGAAGGTATTCAGAATGATCAAAATGCTTTAAAATCAAACGACCAAGAACAACAAGAGCAACCGAAGAAAAAACCGGGTTTAAGGTTGCTCGATTAAAGAATAAGGAAGCGAATAATGGCTTTTGATTTAGTACAATATTTTGTCGAACAAATAGAATCTCAAAAGCCTACGCTTTTAAGTCATTTAAATCGTGAAGAAAAACGACAACATTTACGTGAAATTAATGCTTTAACCTTAGGTGAATTGATTCATCAGCTACGCATTAATGGTGAAAAGGTTTATCAAGAAATTACTCAGCCTGATGAACTCTATATTCAGGAAGTTTCACGTCATCTCACCACCAACCCTTCAAATGCATCAACATTAGAACGCTCTGAACTCGAAAACCTAACTACAGAAGTTTTTCATTTACAATTAAATGAATTAAAACAACTTCATGATACAGGCTCACATTCACCGCAAAGTATTCGAGAATTACTCAACGGACAAATTGAACATCTTTCTGGTCAAGCGGATGATTGGGTTTGGTCAACAAACAACCTAACAGAGCTCCTTGGTTCTAAACCAAATCTTCAAGAAGAGATATCATTAGAGGCATCAATGAAGGAGTTCAATCAAATGGTTAATCAACAACATACACAAGAAGACGTAACAACTGAAGTACAAGTACCGACTTGGTCAAAAATTGTAGAGCCAGTAGTTGCAGTGGTGATTCTATGGATTTTGGCATCTGCAGCATGTAATATTTTTGCTTAATTGACTTCATTTCTCTAAATCTATGACCTGCTTTTTAAGCAGGTTTTTTTTAATCGAATATTTAGGATATTGATATTTTAAATATAAAATTTACCCGATAAAGGTAGCCAAATAATGATCCCAGGCAGTATCGTGGACAACCTATCCCTCTAAATTCTTAAAATATTTCTGCTCAAAGGCTTCTGGGCTTAACCAACCATTTGCAGAGTGCCTTCTCACTCGATTGTAGTAAATCTCAATATAGTCAAACAAGACAACATTGGCTTCTTTTCGGGTCAAAAATACACTGCCATGTACCACATGACCTTTAAATGTGTGAAAGAAGCTTTCTGTTACTGCATTATCCCATGAGCAATATACTGCGCAAGGCCTCGTCTAGACATGCTTTGGATGCAGTTATTCATCAATAATAGCGCTCTAAAATCACGACTACAGTGCTGTGAGCCTTGGTCAGAATGGACCATGATATTCGTTGGATACCCGCCCACAATTCAAATTATGCAGTCATTGGCTTATGTTAGCTTGGATGATTTCAGAAGAACGAACCATTCATGAAATTTTAAATAAACCCTTTTATCATCCAACTTTAGAAGAAGGGTTAAGAACTGCATTAAAGCATGTACGACGTCAGTTAAGATAATTTTATCGTTTTAGGTCGATTTATAGCGTTGGATTTCCAACGCTTTATTTTCGCCCCCTTTTATCTTTTTTCCACGCATAAAAAAACACCCCCTGCACTAGTCAGAGGGTGTTTCGAATAATGAGCTGGCGATGACTTACTCTCACATGGGTAACCCCACACTACCATCAGCGCTAAGAGGTTTCACTTCTGAGTTCGGGAAGGGATCAGGTGGTTCACTCTTGCTATGGTCGCCAGCACAACTGTTATGACTTTGCATTTGGTCTTATCTTTTCAGTGCCGTTGCTTGGTCAAATGAGTTATTAACAGATCATATCTGAGTTCTTGCGAGTAGAACTAAGCAGTGCTTAATTATACTCTCATTTGTTCTTAAGCGTTAACTAAATCAAGTTATTTTGCTTAATATCGAATCAATTGATGCTTTACATACAACTGTTTGGGTGTTGTATAGTCAAGCCTCACGAGCAATTAGTATTGGTCAGCTTCATGCGTCACCGCACTTCCACATCCAACCTATCAACGTCGTAGTCTTCA
>NZ_VPAN01000031.1:0-37674 GCF_013419225.1 Acinetobacter sp. YH12097
CAAGTAACTTGGACCAGTGTTGATCATTTAGCATTGTTCGAGGCATAGCGAGTGTAAAATTGGGTTTGGCGATTTAATTTTACTATCTCGCTATTTTTTTAATCAACAAATGTCAACAGACCCTAATTCTTGTAAAATATTTCTTTGCTCTTGTACTGCAACCACCATGAGGTGATCGAAAAGATTTTTACTAGACAACTTAAATCTATTTTGTCTTGATACATTCTTTTTTATAAATACTTTTTCAATTTTAGGTAGATATTCAAAAGCACTTTTAATTTCTGGAGTGCTTTTTAAGTGTTTAATTATGGGTAAACAACTTGACCAAGGAACGTTTATAACTTCTTCCTTAATATGAGTGAATTTGGAAACATCACGTTGAATTCGGCATTGATTGAAAGAGGTTGAAGACATGCTCCAAGCATAATGCCAAGGTGCAATATCCATAAATAACCATAAGTTACCTTTTGCAAAAGTATGTACAGGATCACGAATTACCCCTAGTGGAATCCATTTATACCCCCATGCAGTTAAACCATGTTTAAAAATGGCAGCTACGGTTTTTGAAGCAAATGCACCTAAGCCCATCCAATAGTAACGGCCAACCAAATCCTTGTTTCCATGTTTTTCTTTTTCTAGATAAATATTGGCATAAACTGAAGCAATACGTCTCGCCCTAGCTTCATATCCAGGCTCTAATTTATGTAAATTTTTTCTTTTATCTTTTAAATTAGATAGGCGTATCAGAGCTTCTTGTTGTTGTATTTCCCAAAAAGTTAAGCAATCACACTGTGCGGTTTTACAGCTGTTTTCTGTTGTATTTGTATTACCTTCCCAATCTAAACTTCCCACTATTCATCCCCATCATTCGGTTCAGCTTCTAACTTCATCCAATTCAAATCCAGCTTTAAGCTTTCTTCTTGTAAGGAGTTCACTCGTTTAGAGCGCCCTTTATTATCAGCTATAGCTGTCAACTCATCAGACCCGTTTGAGATTTTATAATCAGCATTTTTCAAGGGCTCACCAGAGGGTAATAACATCTGAAATTTTTCGTTATAAGCTTCGTAAGCTGGTAACCCTTTAAGATTTACACCTACTTCAGCCCCACTTTTAAAGATGTGTTGCCCTGCTTTAGCCTCAAATTTTGCAGGTGTAATCAATGTAATCCCATTCTTATTTAGTATGATTTGAGAACCACCAGCCATATATTACCTGTTTTTATTAAATTCAAAAATTAAGCTCGAAATTGACTTAATATATAAAACGAATATTTCAAAATTTTTTAATTTAGATATGACTTTCATCATTGCCCTTCAACTGAAGGATAGCATCGTTGTTACAGCAGATAAAAAAGTGGTTGTCATAAGTGAGGAAAAAATAGACAGCTTTAACGAATGTCATACATTAAAACTTCATACTTGGGATAATGGAATTATTATTGGAACAGGAGAGAGCTATGTAATACATCGGTCCATAGTTCTTTTCAAACAACTAGCGTATTCAAATATTCATAAACTACCTCAATGCTTAGAAATATCAAAACAAATCAGAGAATTAGAAATAGGGAAAAATCACTATCAGGTCGAGAATACCAAACTTCTTTGTAGTAGCTATAGTGAAAATGGAGCTCAACTTTATAAGATAGAGCGTTTTGATAGTGCACAACCTCTTACATTCACAGAGATTGAACCAATGGATATCACAGTATGGATGTTTGACCCCAATATTGAATTAATTTCCACAGATCTACAGAATCTATATACAGATTTAAAAGACTATGCAGCGTTTTCTAATCAAGCAGAATGGATCAATTACTATCTTAACCGTATCGCTCCGATTTACAAAAAGCAAAGCCAGCAAGATTCACTGATGAGTCAGAGCTTTGATTTCTTTTTTTAAGCGAAGAATGAATACATTATTGGTCATGTACCAAATACTCAAAATTCAGCCATAGAATTTAAAAGAAATTTCCACTAATTCTGAGCCATTTTTAATATAATGGAAGTTATATAAAACAAAAAACCACCCAATCTTTCGAAAGGGTGGTTTAGAACTCGAAACTAAAATTAAGCTTCTTGCTGTTCAGACTGAATTGCCGTTAATGCAATGGTAAACACGATGTCATCGACCAATGCGCCACGAGACAAGTCATTTACAGGCTTGTTTAAACCTTGCAGCATTGGGCCAACACTGACTACATTTGCAGAACGTTGAACTGCTTTATAGGTTGTATTACCTGTATTTAAGTCAGGGAAAATAAACACATTGGCACGACCAGCCACTTTAGAGTCAGGTGCTTTAGAGCGTCCCACACTTTCCACCGATGCAGCATCGTATTGAAGCGGGCCATCAATGAGTAAATCTGGACGGCGTTCTTTGGCAATACGTGTTGCTTCAGCCACTTTTTCGACATCTGCACCTGCACCAGAAGTACCTGTTGAATACGAAATCATTGCGATACGTGGGTCAATACCAAAAGCTTTTGCTGAATCTGCAGATTGAATCGCAATCTCTGCAAGCTGTTCTGCATTTGGATCTGGATTAATGGCACAGTCACCATATACATAGACTTCATCAGGCAACAGCATAAAGAACACAGAAGAAACCAATGAATAATCAGGTGCAGTCTTAATCAATTGGAATGCAGGACGTACAGTATTCGCCGTAGTATGAACTGCGCCTGAGACTAAGCCATCCACCTGATCGAGTGCAAGCATCATGGTACCTAAAACCACAGTATCTTGTAGCTGTTCGCGTGCTTGTAGATCATTGAGTTTGCCTTTACGCAGCTCAACCATTTTCGGCACATAGTTTTCACGAATCAGGTCTGGATCAATGATTTCCAAATCATGAGGAAGTTCGATATTACGTGCTTTTGCAACTTCAATCACGGCTTCAGGTTTTGCCAATAAAATACAGTGTGCAATGCCACGTGATTGACAAATGGCAGCCGCTTGAATGGTCCGTGGTTCATCACCTTCAGGTAGAACAATTCGTTTTTTTGCAGCAATGGATTTTTGTACCAATTCATGACGGAATGCAGAAGGGGATAAGCGTGGTTGATATGAACCATTTAATACTTCAGTAATCCACTCAGCATTAATGTGGCTTGAAACAAAGCGGGTCACTTGTTCTGCACGTTCTACGTCATCGACAGGAATTTCATTGCCTAAATTTGAAAGTTGTTGTGCCGTTTCAAAAGTGCTTAAAGGCGTATGTAAAATCGGTAAGCCTTGCTTAATCGCGGTTTGGCAGAAATCCAAAACTTGTGGGTTCGGTTGATGATGTTCAGTCAAAACTAAACCGGCAAGTGGAATACCATTGCTACTTGCAAGGCTAGAAGCCAACAACACATCAATACGGTCAGAGGCGCTGATAATCAGTTCGCCTGCCACAAATTTGTGAAGTTCATGTTCAATATTCGACGCAACTAAGCTGCTATGTAGTACACGGCGATGAGCAGCATCGCCTTGGTTGATCCATTCCGCTTGAATATGCGTCGCCAAGTCAGACATGCGCGGTACGCTGAGCGTATTACTAAATGGAACGAGGCCAATAACAGGTAGCTGTGTAGAACCAATTTGCGGATTACTTTGTTGTAATTCGAGTACAAATTTATTGGTGTCACTAATTAAACGCAGATTTGGATCAAGTGTGACAGGAATTTGCGCAGACTCTTCTGGCAAGCCACGTGTGCGCATAAACAAAACACCCGCAGTACGTTCAGATGCAGCACCACCAAATTGGCGTAGTGAACTGTCAATTTTCTCAGCCGTTTTCGTGGCATTTTGAATATCTGCTGTGCTGACAATAATCACTTTGGCATCGAGTGCTTTTGCTACAGTCGCATTCAGTTCTGAGGCAAAGTTATCTCGGCTGTTTGGAACCAAGCCTTCAACAATAATTAGGTCATGCTTTTTTGCAATTTCACGGTGCAAACGAACCGCTTCTTCGAGCAGTTCATCACTTTCATCATGACTGAGTTGTTTCACGATGGTGGCATGGTGAATGGGTTCTACCGTTTCATTATTAAATAAATGACGATAAAGAGCCGTTGTACGGTCTACAGTATCTGCGACATTTTCCTGTGAAAATGGTTTCAGAAAACCTGCTTTGACCCCTTGGCATTCCAAAGCATAAATTAAACCTAAGCATGCAGATGTTAAACCTACACCTTCCCCAGTTGGCACGAGTAAAATTGTTTTCATACGGTGTCTAAATTAAAGCTAAAAATTAATATTGAAGGCGAAGGGGCTGATGCGATTGCTTATGCAATCGCAGCTTCAGCATCAGGCTTTTTTGTAGCAGACGCTGTCACCTCGTCTACAACATGCTCAGTTTCTTTGGCAATACGGCCTTCTTCATCGGTAGGAACAACCCAAATTTGTGGGCCAGTACCGTGGTCAATACGACCTTCCGTACCGCGTTTTAAGTTGTCATTTAATTCTTTACTCAGGTTGAAACCAAAGTGTGGTAAGTATGAAACCGTTTTTTCACGAATGTAGGCAGAGTTTTCACCAATACCACCGGTAAAGAATAAACCGTCAATACGTGGTAGACCACAGCTGAGACCTGCTAAAGATTTTGCTAAACGGTAGCAGAATACTTCAATGGCAAGCGCGGCATCTTCGTTACCTTGTTCTGATGCTTCGATCAATGTACGCATGTCATTTGATAGATCAGACAAACCGAGTAGGCCTGATTGGCTGTTCAGCATTTTGTCGATTTTGTAGATATCCCAACCTAAGTTGCTCGCAAGGAAGCTGTGAATACTTGGGTCAACATCACCACTACGTGTGCCCATCACCACACCTTCAAGTGGTGTTAGACCCATTGACGTATCTACAGATTGACCATTCCAAATCGCACAAGTCGAGCTACCATTGCCTAAGTGAGCAGTTAACCAGCCACCTTGTTTAAAGCTGCCTGCCAACATTGAGCCACGCTCAGATACGTAGGCATGGCTAGTACCGTGGAAGCCATAACGACGTACGTTATGCTGTGTGTACAAGAATTTTGGTAATGCATAGCGGTATGCATGAGACGGCATTGTTTGGTGGAATGCTGTATCGAATACGGCTACTTGCGGAAGTTCAGGGAACAAACGCATGGTTGCTTCGATACCCACCAAGTGAGCAGGGTTATGCAATGGCGCAAGCGGTGTAGCTTCACGAATACGTTCAATAATTTCTGGTGTTAATAGCTCAGCTTTGGTTAATGTACCGCCGTGTACCACGCGGTGACCAATCGCTTGAGGATTATGGTGAGCCAAACGCTCTAAAATAGTTTCGAGGGCTTTTTCATGGTCAGCATGTGGAATAGACAGCTCAAGCGCAGCACCACCCGTAGTGACCCCTTTAATACGTGCATCAGCAGAACCTAGGTTCTCGGCCAGACCAAAAATACGATCTTCACGGCGCTCAGAAACTAACGCATATTTGATAGAAGAAGATCCGCAGTTAATTACTAATACTGATGTAGACACGTTTAAATACCCGAATTCTAATTGAAATACTTATCCATAATGTTGATCTGATTGCAGTTGTATTGATTGATACAATTTAGATCTGTGATGATGTTTTATCATGGGTTTTTTTATCGTCCTAGATAGACTTTAGGAGATTAGACTTAAGCACTATCGACCCTGAGCACAATAATAATTAAAATTTATCAGTTCATAGTTTTCATTTATTAATAAAATAGTCCTCAAAATTTATACGATTTAAGGGATATACATAGAACATAACATGCGTTCGCTGCGCTGTAATCCTCAAATTGTTGCAAAAAAGCAGGTAAATTTAACTTTTCTCATTCTTCTTAAGTATTTAATTGTCAAAAAATCTGTTTTCGATTCTATATCCTGTGTGTTTGCAGGCTTATATTTCAATATGTGAACCTTGGGTCTAGTTTTTTAAATTGCCATAAAAAAAGCTGTGCCTTTAATCAGAAAAGCACAGCTTTCATTGTCTTATTGGGTGTTATTGGCGAATTTGACCATCACCAAATACAATCCATTTTTGAGAAGTCAGACCTTCAAGACCGACTGGACCACGTGCATGGATTTTATCGGTTGAAATACCGATCTCAGCACCAAGACCATATTCAAACCCATCTGCAAAGCGCGTTGAGGCATTAATCATCACTGAACTCGAATCTACACGCGCTAAGAACTGACGCGCCAAACTGAAGTTTTCGGTAATGATTGAGTCGGTATGGTGTGAGCCATATTTGTTGATGTGCTCAATCGCTTCATCTAAGCCAGTAACGACTTTCACTGCCAAAATCGGGCCTAAGTATTCGGTATACCAATCTTCTTCAGTTGCAGGAACAATCGATTCACCCAAAATGCGCTGCGTTTCAGCACAGCCACGAAGTTCAACTTTTTTCTCAGCATAAAGTTCAGCAATGCGTGGTAAAAACTCTTCAGCGACATTTTCATCGACGAGCAAGGTTTCCATGGCATTACATACGCCATAACGGTGTGTTTTGGCATTAAGCGCAATAGGTAATGCTTTTTGCAAATTAGCCTGAGCTTCCACAAAAACATGGCAGTTACCATCAAGATGTTTGATAACAGGCACACGTGCTTCATTGGTGATACGTTCGATTAAGCCTTTGCCACCACGAGGTACGATCACATCGACATATTCAGGCATAGTAATTAATTGGCCAACCGCAGCACGGTCTGGGGTATTAAGCACTTGAACGGCATGCTCAGGTACACCTGCAGCAGTTAAGCCATGTTGAATCGCTGCCGCAATTGCTTGGTTAGATTCCAAAGCTTCAGAACCACCACGTAAAATAATCGCGTTACCTGATTTAAGCGCTAAAGATGCGGCTTCAAGCGTTACATTCGGGCGAGATTCATAAATCATGCCGACAACACCTAGCGGCACGCGCATTTTGCCCAGCTGAATACCTGTCGGACGAAAGGCCATATCGGTAATTTCGCCAATCGGGTCAGTGAGTGCGATTACATCTTTTAGACCTTGAAGCATGCCTTTAAAGCGTGTGGGGGTAAGTTCTAAGCGATCAAGTAGAGCACTATCCAAGTTGTTGTTATGCGCTTTGGTCATATCCACTTGGTTAGCTGCCAAAATTGCAGTTTCACTGTTTTGTAAAGCAGTATAAATTGCTGATAAGGCATTATTTTTAGTCTGGGTAGAAGCCCCTGCGAGCACACGTGATGCTGTGCGTGCTTGCTGTCCTACCGTTTGCATGTATTGTTCAATAGACTCTTGCATAGCGGTTTGATCACTTAGAAATTTCAACTCGATATTAACAGCCTGTGACTGAACAATGAAGCACTTAAGTGCATATTCGACTGTACATGCTGACCAGAATTAACATTTTGAAATTGTTTTTAGAACAAAAGTAGATAAGCGGCGGGGATATCAGTTGCTTGTAAAATGAACCTCTGTATAGAATGAAACAATAGCGACATTGAAGTCGTACAAATAACGATTAAAGAGCAGGACGCTAAGTCGAGCAGAGTCTCTAAATGAATTCCTGACAATAAAAATAAGGCAGGAATGGAGGAAAGGAATATGAATTCCATTATCCAAATGGATCCCACCGTACAGGAAAGTACGCATTACAGTTTTTTCGATCTGTATGACAAGCAAAGCTTTAAACAGCCTGCCAGAACGACATGGATTGATGGCTGGAAGGTCGAATATATGGCCATTGCACAACCTGAAACCATTCATCGCACCCCGATTGTTATTATTGGTGGGGCATTTCAAAACTTTAATTCCTACAAATATTGTGTCGAACAATTATTTGCGGCAGGCCCAATTATTTTAATTGATTTACCCTCCATGGGCTCAAACCAGCAAATTACCAATGTCGATACTTCGGTGTCGGCAGGGACTTTAGAGTTGGGTGATCTGGCACAGATGTTAGGCGTTTGGTTGGATATCGTCGGGCTAGAAAAAGTATCCGTGATGGGGATGTCGCTCGGTTCAGTGGTGGCTGCAGGACTGGCGGATCAACGTCCTGAATTGATTGACCGCATGATATTGATGGGCGTAATGCAAAAAACGCGCAAGAGCTGGCGCATGTTGCTTGAAGAATCCTTGCATTTGATGAAAGAACAGCGCATGGATGAATTTGGTCAAGCGGTGATTTTGTATTTGGTTAATCATGCCAAACTGGATGTGACGCGGATGTCACCGACAGCAAAGCGTTTGTTCTTTAGACAAATGGCTGAATTCACCAATACCGAACAAGAGCGTTATGACATTAACTGTAACCGTTTGCTGCGTTTGCAAGACGTGCCGATTCCACAGTGTGATGTATTGGTGTCTTGCGGGCAGTACGACAGTTTTACTTTGCCACATGAAAATGCGGGCTTTGCCTTGCAATGTCCGAATATGCAATTTGCCATGATTGCCAATGCGGATCATTTACCGCAGTTGCAACGCCGTAAGGAAACCATGAATTTGTTTGCAACTTATCTACGCGGTGAGTCTATTCAGCAGTTGGATGGGATCATTCCAATGAGCCGAGAGCAAATGCAAAATATTGAACGCCGTGGCGAAGCGCGTGTAAGTGTACAACAGCCATTCACGCATTTATCTCATCGCCATTCAGACCTCGTGGTTGAAACTCAAATTACGGATTTAAATTATTTCGGCGTGTTGCTGAATGTACAGGCTGAAATGTTGGACTCCATGCACGCATATCCTCGGGATTTGGCATTACATCTAGAAGATGAAGAAGGTGAGTTTAAAATTGAATGTCTCATCTTTGACGTTGTGGATACACAGGTTCGCGCTTTGTTTAAGCATGGTAGTTTTGAGTTGGCAGAGCGCTTATTACGCTTTGTACAACGCCAAAAAGAAGATGTATTGTTATTAGAAGCCGTCAGTTAAAACATGAAAAACTAAAAAAAACAGCGCTTTAGCGCTGTTTTTTTGTTTTGGCATGCACCATCCAAACCAAATCGCCACAGTGCTGCTCTGCATCGTGGAAAGGAATCACTTGTTCATGTTGCTGTTGTGGAAAGTATAAGGCCGGCTGAACGACTTTTACTTCTTCAAATCCTGTATGGGTGAAAAACTGCTGTAATTCAGCAGGGGATTGAAAATGAAAAGTAAAAGCGCTGCGAGACATGACTTTGAGTAATTTACTACTGGCCCAAATAAAACGTGCTAAACGGTTTTTAACGGGTTCTGGATAGATGTCGGTCAGATAATGTAATTCCTGAAACGAGGCGCCATATTCGGTGATCCCTTGCAATAACTTATTCAGTAGGGTTTGATCAAAATAATTAATCAGACCTTCGCTAATCACCACCAAAGGACGTTCAGGGTCAAAACTCTGAAAAATACGTTCAAAATCTTGAGTGAAAATGTCCCCAGTTAAGACCTCGGGGGCATGCGGGTCAATCTGTTTGAGTGCCTGTGTTTTGATTTTTGCCATATCTGGCAAGTCGAGTTCACGATAGTCAATTTCAGGATGCTTGGTGCGAAAATTCCAACCGCGCGGGGAGAGGCCACAGGCAATTTCAAGGACTTGTAGCTGTGGATATTGGGTAATGAGTTGATCTAAATGTTGATCGATCATGGCATGGCGCTGTTTAAGCGTCGAACGCATGCTACCGCCCACATTTTTTTCTGCCCAGCTTTCTAAAGGATGGACTAAACGTGCTAAAAATTTGCCTTTACGTGTGGCAAAAACGGGATGCGAAATCCCTATGCTGTACCAAATATAGCCAGTGTAATGTGCAGTAAAAGAAATATGTCGATGTTCCGATAAACTTTGTGTCATGTCGTCCTGACCTAATGTTGTTTTTATTGGCAATTTTTGTATAGCGCCGAAGCATTTATTTTGTCTTCATCATAAATCAAAAAGGAGCACCTTGTCGTGCTCCATTTTCTAGAATTTTGAAAGTCTTGGATTAGCAATATTGATTTTTAAAATCCACAATACGATTACGCACGTTTTGCCAGTCCGCCCCGAGTTCAATGTTTTGTCCAATCTCAATTTGTGGGATTTTTCCGCGCATACGTTCTAGGCGTTCCTGATTTGGAAGAGCTAAGTTTTGGATCCCATCAAGCGCAATGCATGCAGATTCACGGTTATTACACACGAGGCCCATATCACAACCTGCATTTAATGCTGCTTGCATACGAGCATCTGCACCGCCAGCGACACAAGCGGCTTGCATGCTTAAATCATCGGAGAATAAAACGCCATCAAATTGGAGCTCTTGACGTAAGACCTTCTGAATCCAATACGGTGAGAAACCAGCAGGATTAGGATCAATATTTTCATAAATCACATGCGCAGGCATTAAGGCATCAAGCTGTGGTTGCAGTTGAATAAAGCTTTGCATGTCTTTTTGATAGATTTCTTCATAACTACGATGGTCAATAGCAGCAGCGATATGTGAATCTGCTTTCACCGAGCCATGGCCTGGGAAATGCTTACCTGTAGATGCCATCCCCGCACGTTTCATACCTTTTAAGAAAGCACTTGCCAGTGGAATGATGTCTTGCATATTTTTGGCAAAACCACGGTCACCAATCACATCACTGACATCATTTAGGTCCAGCACTGGTGCAAAACTAAAATCGATGCCGACCGCAAGGACTTCAGCTGCCATCAACCAGCCACATTGTTCAGCCAGTTCAACAGCTTTTTCAGGTTCAGTTAAGTAAAGTTCTCCAAACTTACCCATAGCTGGTAGGAGTGTGAAGCCTTGTTTTAAGCGTTGTACACGACCACCTTCCTGATCGACGGCAATTAAAATATCAGGACGAATTTGACGCATATGGTCGGTCAGGGCACGAACTTGTTCAGGAGATTCAATGTTACGACCAAATAAAATCATGCCGCCAACTTGTGGTGCCTGTAATAGTTCAATATCTTCTTGGGTGAGTTCTGTGCCAGCAATGTCGAGCATTAATGCGCCAATCATATTCGGTGTCCGTGTTGGAATTTTTAAGGAAAAACAATACCTGAATTCTGCAATGATTTGCTACACTTTGTCAGCAGAGAATATGATAAAACTACACGACATAAACATATTAAGTTGTTTAAGATTTTGAATCTATTCAATTCAGGTCGAAAACCAACACGGTAATATTGGTCTTAATACCAAGGAAGTACAAATTATTTATGAAACTTCAAACATTAGCTTGTGCCGTTGCGATTGCGACAGGTGGATTCTTTTTCACTCATGTGGTGAATGACGCAATTGCTGCCAATAATACAGAAGCAGTGAGCGCGGGTACCATTCAGCCCACACAAGAGCAAGCCTTGGTCTCACGTCAGCTTGCAACATTGGTAGACCGTCAACACTATTTAAATCAGCGTTTAGATGCCAATACCTCTAACCGTATTTTAGATTTTTATATTGATAGTTTAGATGCTGAACATACGTTGTTCTTGGCATCGGATATTGAAAATTATAAAAAACGTTATGGTTCAACTTTTGGTGCAAACCTCAAAGCGGGCAATTTGACTGGGCCGTATGCCATTCATGCGCAATATCGTGAGCGTTTAAAACAGTTCTACACCTATATGTTGGAAGAGCTGAAAAAGCCACAGAATTTAAATCAACCCAATAGCTACATCGAAACCGATCGTGAAAAAGCGCCATTCTTTAAATCGACAGAAGAGCAGCGTGCGCATTGGAATAGAATGTTGGTCTCTCAGCTGATCAATTTAACCATCAGCAAAGAAGAAGAGAAAGCCAAACAGAAAGCCTTAAAAGATGATCCTGCACTGGCAAATGGTCAAGACTTAACCGGTCCGGAAGATTTAACACCTGAACAGACTTTAACCAAGCGTTATACGCGTCAGTTAGAGCGGATTAGTCGTTTAAAAAGCGATGATGTACTCGATAAAACGCTGAATGCCATGATGCTGACTTATGATCCGCACAGTAACTATTTCCCACCTGTCGATGCGATGGAGTTGAACCGTCAAACCACGTTGCAATTGGAAGGGATTGGGGTGTCGATTCGTCCTGAACGTGGTAACGAAGACTACACCAAAATTGAAACCATTGTGGAAGGTGGTCCAGCCAGTAAGTCAGGGCAAGTCAAGTCAGGTGATCGCATCGTTGGTGTTGCCCAAGATGGCGACAAAATGGTCGATGTGATCGGCTGGCCGAGCAATGAAATTGTCGGACTGATTCGTGGTAAACGTGGCACCAAAGTGACTTTACGTTTATTGGGTGCTGGTGCGTCCATGAATCAAGCGCGAAATGTCACTATTGTACGTGATGTAATTCAAGAAGAAGATGCAGGCGTGCGTTCACGTACCGTTGAAATTGAACGTGATGGCAAAAAACATAAGTTTGGTGTGATTGAAATTCCATCGTTTTATTTAAATTATCGTGCACGTCGTGCGGGTACAGACTACCGTTCTGTGTCGGAAGATACCAATAAAGCCTTAAAAACATTAGATGCGCAAAATGTTGAAGGCATCATCATTGACTTGCGTAACAACCCAGGCGGCTCACTTGAAGAAGTAGCACGTATGCTTGGACAAGTGATTAAATCAGGTCCAGTGGTGCAAATCCGTGATGGTAATGGCAATGTCAGCGTGTTTGAAGATGATGATGGTGGCGCGCAAACTTATGCAGGCCCATTGGCGGTATTGATTAATTTGGCTTCGGCTTCTGCGAGTGAAATTTATTCTGCTGCGATTCAAGACTATGAGCGTGGTGTGGTGATTGGTAGTACCACAACGGGTAAAGGAACAGCGCAGGTACAACTTGACTCTTTAGCCTATGGTCAAGCAACCTTAACGCAACGTAAATTTTACCGCGTGACGGGAGGCAGTACCCAAAATAAAGGGGTCGTACCGGATATTAAGCTGGTCGATATTTACAATGAAGAGTTTGGTGAGCGTAAATCGAAAAATGCTTTACAGTGGGATACTATTCCAACCGCACCGTTTAAACGTGAAGGCTCGATTCAAGGCTATGTTCCAGATTTGATAAAGTCATCTCAGCAACGCGTCTCTATTGATCCTCAATTTAAGTATTTAGAGCAACGTACAGCGATTGCAAAAAAGACGGATGAGCAAAAGCGTGTGGTACTCGACTTAACGAAGCGTAAAGCTGAATTGTTGGCACTAGAGCAAAAGTCTTTGGATGCTGAAAATCAACGTCGTAAAGTGGTGGGTCAAAAGCCTTATGCCAACTGGGAGAGCTACCAAGCGTCTATGGATGCATTGGTGGAAACACGTGCGAAAATGAAGGCGAACCAACGTCCAGCACTGCCTGAAGAAGAAGTCTTTGTGACGGAAGCAGCGAATGTGCTAATGGACTATGCCAAATTACAAGGTACGAATCCAACAACAGCAGCCAAAAAGTAAGCCATTCATCCATAAAAATATTGAGCTGATTGCTTAAGTTTTTGACGGAAAAGATGAATTTACCTATTGAGAAATAGCGAGCTACGGCTCGCTATTTTTTTGTGTAGAGAGGCATGATTTAAATCTAGAAAACAATATAGAAATCAATCTAATTTATTCATTTTATTATGGTTAGAAACTGTTCTAAAATAAAAACCACCTGATGCATTTTTTATCAAAAGTTTAAGTTTTAGTGAACTTGATCAAGCTTTCTTTTTTTAAATTAATCAGTTGCTTAAAATCTTGAAAGAAAGACTTGACCATTATCGTAGACTAATAGATTCTAAGGGAAAATAAGTAAGTAATTGAAAACGTAACAAGTTAAAGGGAAGAGATAGATTGGGTAATTCGGTTAAAGAAAGTGCCACGATAACCTAAGCGGAACGCTTGATATGACCCATATTCATTATGATTACAATCTGGTCGTTGGTTCAATCGTAGTTGCATTATTAAGTTGTTACTTAGCGGTTTCACTCGAACAAATGTTGTTTCGTGGAACACGACCAAGATATGAAAATGTCATTTTATTATTCAGCGGCGCAATTTTAGGTGCTGCGATTTGGTGCATGCATTTTGTAGGTATGATGGCCAGCCATTTGCCTTCAAATCATAGTTTTGATACCAGTCTGACTCTAACTTCCTATTTTATCGCCTTTGTTGCGTCCACTTTTGCAGTGTGGCTGACCACTCGTCCGACCTTACCTTTTCCGCGTTTAATTTTAGGCTCCGTGTTAATGGGACTTGGCATTTCCGGCATGCATTATACCGGCATGCTGAGTTTAGCCGTTCAGGGCTATGAACAACGCTACGAACCTTTAATTGTTATCTGTTCAATTTTGGTCGCGATTTGTGGTTCAGGTTTAGCATTTTGGCTGACATTTAAAAATAAGTATTCGTCTAAACGTAACATCATGAATGCCTTTGTTGCAGTCATGCTGACTTTTAGCATTGTGGCTATGCATTATATTGGTATGGCGGCTGTTGATTTTGTACCGCTAAACTCGATGGATGTATTGGTGGCAGCGCAGATAAACCATAATTTATTGCTGTTTATTGTTTTGTTTGTCACCAGTTTATTGTTGATGGCAGCCTTTAGTGTAGCGGTATTAGAACAACGTTTAGAGCATCGCAGTTTGCAGTTGATGCGCGCAAATCGAGAACTGGCCAATCAAGCGGTACAGGACAATTTGACTCGTTTACCTAATCGACTGTTTTTGGCTGAATATGCACATTTCCTATTTACAGAGCATCGTTTAAGACAACATAAAATTGCTTTTATTTATATTGATATTGACCGTTTTAAAGCGGTCAATGATGTGTTTGGACACCATGTCGGTGATCAACTGCTGATTCAAATTGCTACGCGTATTCACCGTTTAATTAATGATAAAGCCAAATTGCTACGAATCGGTGGCGATGAATTTCTGATTGTGCTCGAGTCGGCAAGCAATGACTCTGCCACAGCAATGTCTGAAAAAATATTGGAATTGATGCAAGAAAGCTTCTTGATTGCAGGCAAGGAAATCAATATTTCAGGCAGTATTGGTATTGCGATGTACCCTGAACATGGTGCGAACTTGCAAGATCTGCTGATCAATGCAGACACTGCAATGCTGAGTTCGAAGTATCAGGGGCGTAATACCTATTCGTTTTTTAATTATACTGCCGACCAATTTGAAGAAAAAAGTCAGACGAAACTGATCAATGATTTATATAAAGCGGTAGAAGAACAGCAGTTTAGCTTGTTTTATCAGCCAAAATTTAATGCCACTGATCGTGAAATTTGTGGGGTTGAGGCCTTAATTCGTTGGAATCATCCAACCTTAGGTATGCTGACGCCAAATAAGTTTATCAATGGTGCGGAAAAAACTGGACTGATTATTGCCATGGGCTATTGGGCGCTTGAAGAAGCCTGTAAGCAAATTCAGCACTGGGAAAAGCTGAATATGCCGCTGTATCCGATTGCGGTCAACTTATCGGCCATCCAGTTTGAGCATAAACATTTATTTAGTACTTTAGAGTCGCTTTTTGCACGTTATGAAATTAACCCGTCAAATTTAATTATTGAAATTACCGAGTCAACTGCGATGCATCATATCGATGCCAGTATCGTGACTTTTGAACATTTGAGACAGATGGGGATCAAAGTTGCGATTGATGACTTTGGAACAGGACATTCAAGTTTCTTGTATTTAAAAGAACTACCTGTAGATGAGCTGAAAATTGACCGTGAATTTATCCGCAATTTGAGCGTTGGCTCTAAAGAAGAAATTATTTTAGAAAGTATTATTCACTTGGCAATTCGACTGGGGCTAACAGTCACTGCAGAAGGTGTAGAGACAGAACAACAAGCAGAAATTTTAAAACGTTTAGGTTGCCAACAGTTACAAGGATATTTGTTAGGAATGCCGATGCCAGTGGCACAGCTTGAAGAAAGCATGAAAATGAAAGTTGAATAAAGTCTTTGTGGTCTGATCGGATTGCCAATGAGTATAGAAAAAAGAAAATGAAATGTGCTATATCGTCGATAAAAACAGGTCGTCATCCAATGTAAAACATCAAGACACGCCACGCTAAGATTTTGACTCAACCCGATGTGGTTGATTATTTTTAATGGTCAATCTGATACAATATCGCCAATTTTCCATATTGATCAGATCTGATCTTTTGCACTGCGAGTTTTGCAGTAGGTGTCTTTCATGAGTTTTAAAGAAGAATTAGCGACACAGGTCGCTCAGCGACGTACTTTCGCTATTATTTCCCACCCCGATGCCGGTAAAACCACAATGACAGAAAAACTGTTGTTATGGGGACAGGCGATTCAGGTTGCAGGTATGGTAAAAAGCCGTAAATCTGATCGTGCGGCAACGTCTGACTGGATGGAAATGGAAAAAGAACGTGGGATTTCGATCACCACCTCTGTTATGCAGTTCCCGTTTAAAGACAAGATGATTAACTTGCTCGACACCCCAGGGCATGAAGACTTTTCTGAAGATACTTACCGTACATTAACCGCTGTTGACTCTGCGCTTATGGTGATTGATGGTGCAAAAGGTGTCGAAGATCGTACGATCAAATTGATGGAAGTGTGTCGTATGCGCGACACGCCGATTATTTCATTCGTCAACAAAATGGACCGTGAAATTCGTGAGCCATTAGAACTGCTAGATGAAATCGAAAACGTTCTAAAAATTAAATGTGTTCCGATTACTTGGCCACTGGGCACAGGTCGTGACTTTGCGGGTGTATTTAACCTACTCGAAGAAAAATTCTACGTTTATAAGGCGGGTTTCGGTTCAACCATTACGGATATTGAAGTTCGTGATGGCTATGACTATGCAGATTTGCGTGAAAAAGTCGGCGATCTCGCTTGGGCCGCATTTGAAGAATCATTGGAGTTGGTTCAAATGGCCAATGAGCCTTTAGACCGTGATGAATTTTTGGCAGGTCGTCAAACGCCAGTCTTGTTTGGTACGGCACTCGGTAACTTTGGTGTAGACCATGTGTTGGATGCATTTAGTCAATATGCGCCTGAACCTAAAGCACATCCGACTCAGGACCGTAAAGTTGAAGCGACTGAAGAAGGCTTCACAGGTTTCGTCTTTAAAATTCAAGCCAATATGGATCCAAAACACCGTGACCGTATTGCATTCATGCGTATCTGTTCAGGTAAGTATGAAAAAGGCTTGAAAATGAAACATGTGCGTCTAGGTAAAGATGTACGTATTAGTGATGCTTTGACGTTCCTTGCCGGTGACCGTCAACATCTTGAAGAAGCATGGCCGGGTGACATTATCGGTTTGCATAACCATGGTACGATTCAGATCGGTGATACCTTTACTTCAGGTGAAGATTTACACTTTACCGGTATTCCTCACTTCGCACCTGAAATGTTCCGTCGCGTGCGTTTAAAAGATCCATTGAAGTCAAAACAGCTACAAAAAGGCTTAAAAGAACTGTCAGAAGAAGGTGCGACTCAGGTCTTTATGCCGCAAAACAGTAACGACTTAATCGTGGGTGCTGTGGGTGTGCTTCAGTTTGAAGTGGTGGCATATCGTCTGAAAGAAGAATACAAAGTTGATTGTATTTACGAGCCTGTAAGCATCAATACCGTACGTTGGGTATCGTGTGATGACGAGAAAAAATTCAACGAATTTAAGAAAAAAGCACATGACCAATTGTCTGTCGATGGCGGTGGTCATTTAACTTATCTTGCACCAAGTCGTGTGAATTTACAGTTAATGCAAGAACGTTATCCGGATATCGTGTTCCGTAATACACGTGAACACTAAGTTGTTCTTTTACAGAAATAAAACAGCTTCTTCGTGAAGCTGTTTTATTTTATGGTAGAGTTTTTAAATTCATACATTACGCAATCATTTGGTCGTTTAGGACATCATGAAAATATTCAAGGATGCTACAGTTTTTGCACTTTTGGGGGGGGGTTTGCTGCTCGGTGCATGTGATTCAGGAAAAGAAAACAAAGCGACAAAGCCGGCCGATGATGGCGCTTCTGAAGCGGCCGTGATCAATCCAGATGTTTTGCCTTATTTAAATATCCAAGAGCAAGCCGCTAAAATTGCCAAACCGTTTTGTGAAAATAAAAGTTGTATTGATTTAGAGATACAAACCATTCAGACCGTAGATACGTGGTTGAATAGCTGGATTGAAAAGAATCAGGCGAGCGTCGTACAAGATCAGATTGCACTAAAGCAGAATATGAATCTCCAACAAGCTGTCGATGCGTATGTGAAAAAATCAGATGCTTGGCAGGCCGAGTTTAAAACCAATAAAGCCTATGAATTGGCGATGTACACACGAGTTCCATATCAACGGAATCAATATGTGCTGCTGCAAATCGGTGTCGATACCAAACAGGAAAATATCACGGTCAAAGAGCGCTATTATTTTTTTGTGGCAGACCGTCGTGCGAAAAAAAATCTCAAACCCTTAGATATTATTGATGCAAAGCAGCAGCAAAATATGGATGCCATTGTGCAGCAAGCCTATGGCAAATGGTTAGATGAACAAGAGGTGGATGTCAAAAAATCGGCACCGAAAAAGCTCTATTGGGGCCAAGCAGATTGGTTCTTTGATCAAGAAGGTGTCGGTTTGCATTACCGTACAGATGAAATTATCAAAGATAGTACACAACTGGATATTTATCTCAGCAAAGCGCAAACACAACAAGTCTTGAAAGCTGATGTGTATCAGCATATGTTCTAAACAACGAAAGTATTTAATTTGATGAGATATTTACTGAGATAAATATCAATTATTCGAAATGAAAGGTTGAAGCAATGGTGCAAAAAAATAAAATTTGGGCAAGCTCAATATTGGCAGTTTCTGTTGCATTCACGGCGTGTCAGCCACAACAAGCTGAACCTGAAAAAAAGCCGGATCAAGCCAAAACTGAACAGCCAGATTTGAGTGCAAAACTGATTGGTGATGCGGAAAAATTACAACTGAATTTACCTGAATGTGATGGCGGGGTCTGTCCTGAAATTTCAGTTGAACGCTTAAACAGTAATCAAGCCTTTATTGATGAATTTATTGATGCGAAAATCTTAAAACAGTTAGACGAAATTCTATCTGTTTCGCCTTTAGAAGATAAGACGCTGAGCAAAGACGCTCCCGCTGCAAGTGAAGTACCTGCAGCGTCTGAAGCAAAATCTGCTTTGGCAAAGGTTGAAACGCCCAAATTAAAATTGGAAAAAGCCACGCAGCCTTATATGCAAGCATTTTTAAATTTAGATAAAGAGTTGAAATCTTTAAGCGCCAATCAGCAAATCAGTTTGATGATTAAACCTAAAATATTGAATGCTGAAAAACCCTTGGCAACAGTGGTTTTAAATACCAGCTCATATTTAGGTGGGGCGCATGGTTCTTCTGCACAGCAATATTATAACTTCGATTTAAGCACTCAAAAATTGGTACAGCTCAATGACATATTGCTGCCCAATCAACGTACTAAACTTGAAAAGCTGGGCTATGAAGTCTTTAAAACTTGGGTGAAAGATGCCAAGTTGGCGGACAATGTTCAAGAATATGAACAGATTTGGAAATTTAAACTGTCTGATAACTTTTATCTAAGTCAGCAAGGTCTAATTTTGCAATATGCCGAATATGAAATTGGGCCATATGTGGCGGGTTTACCACGTTTGACCATTCCGTATGATCAATTGCAAAGTATCTTGAAAAAGCAATATCTACCAGTAGTTGAAGCTGCTGAAGCCTCAGCCGTAAAAGCAAATTAATTAGTTCAATGACTTACTCACTGTTTGATACGCATACGCATTTTGATGTTCCTGATTTTGACGTTGATCGGGAACAGTTGGCGCATGCTGCCAAACAGGTGGGTGTCGATGCTTTGGTATTGATTGGTTTTGTGCAGTCACGTTTTCACGATTTGCTGCAAACCCAAGAGTTTTTAGCTCGTTTATCCAATGCTCCCAAAAGCTATTTAGCCCCCGGCTTACATCCGTTTTATATTGAGCAACATCGTACAGAACATTTGTTCGATGTGGAACAGCTGCTAAAGCAGCATGATTGTGTCGCTATCGGTGAAATAGGTTTAGATACCTTTTTGAAACAGCATAAACAGCCCGAACTTTTTCAAAAGCAGCAGCAGTATTTTTCCGCACAACTTGAATTAGCACAGCAGTTTGATAAACCCATTTTGCTGCATATTCGCAAATCCCATGCGGAGGTGCTTTCGATGTTGAAAAAGCATCAATTTAAGCTCGGTGGTATCGCACATGCATTTAGTGGTGGTGTTGAAGAAGCGAAGGCATTTACCAAGCTAGGTTTTAAAATTGGTGTAACGGGGCAAATCACCAATCCCAATGCAAAAAAATTACATCAAGTGGTTCAGACTTTAGGGGCGGCACATTTGGTCTTAGAAACCGACTGTCCCGATATGACACCCTTATGTTGTCAGCATTCGACGGAAGGGCGTACTCGTAATACGCCGGTCAATTTGCCCTATGTATTGCTGGGTTTGGCTCAGAGCTTAAACCGTACTGAATCTGAGATTGCACAGATCTTATGGAGAAATTCATTACAAGCATTGCATTTGGACGCTTAAGCGGCAACAAATATTGACGCTGCTTGATTGAATCAGGTTTTCTCCACATTGTTTATACAATGATGGTTTTCTAAAAAAAGGCGCATTATGCAATTTCTAAAATGCTTTAGACTTGGCATTATGCTGTTAAATTATTTTGAGTGAGTTTCACATGGCACAAGGACTATTGGCTGGCAAACGCTTTTTAATCGCGGGTATTGCAAGTAAGTTATCAATCGCATTTGGTATTGCGCAAGCTTTACATCGCGAAGGTGCAGAACTGGCTTTTACATACCCAAATGAAAAATTAAAAAAACGTGTAGATGATTTTGCTGAACAATTTGGTTCAACTTTAGTTTTCCCATGTGATGTCGCAGTAGACGCTGAAATTGATACCGCTTTTGCTGAACTTGCTAAACATTGGGATGGTCTAGATGGTGTTGTGCATTCAATTGGTTTTGCACCGGCACATACTTTAGATGGCGATTTCACTGATATTACCGACCGTGAAGGTTTTAAAATTGCTCACGACATCAGCGCATATAGCTTTATTGCGATGGCTCGTGCGGCAAAACCTTTATTGGCTGCACGTCAAGGTTGCTTATTGACGCTGACTTACCAAGGTTCTGAACGCGTAATGCCAAACTATAACGTTATGGGTATGGCAAAAGCGTCACTAGAAGCAGGCGTACGTTATTTGGCAACAAGTCTTGGTGCTGAAGGTATTCGTGTAAATGCGATTTCAGCAGGTCCAATTCGTACCTTAGCGGCTTCAGGGATTAAATCTTTCCGTAAAATGTTAGATCTAAATGAAAAAGTTGCACCGCTTAAACGCAATGTAACTATTGAAGATGTCGGTAATGCAGCATTGTTCCTTTGCTCACCTTGGGCAAATGGTATTACAGGTGAAATTCTGTATGTTGATGCTGGCTTTAATACTGTAGGTATGAGCGCTGATCTGATGGCAGATGCTGAGTAATTCTCTTTAAGTTCCCTCTCCCTTTGGGAGAGGGCTAGGGTGAGGGAATAAAATCCTCTACCCTTGCGAAACAGTATTTCTCATCTCCTAGAAGAAGAGGGGATAAATAAAGCAATAAAAAAGACCGCTAAAAGCGGTCTTTTTTAGATTTAAAGATAAGCGATTAAGCTTGGCCTTCAGCAGCAGTTTGCGCACGTTGCAAATTCGCTTCGAATTCAGCATCGAAGTTAATTGGTGTAAGCAATAATTGTGGGAAGCTGCCTTTAGTCACCATATCGTTCACTGCTTCACGTAGGAATGGGAACAAGATATTTGGGCAGTAAGCACCAAGAATGTACGGAAGACGTTCTTCTTCAACGCTATCGATCAGGAAGATACCTGCTTGAGTAACGTCAACGATAAATGCAGTGTCACCCGCATTGTTTGCTTGAACGACAACTTTGAGTGAAACTTCGAAGTGTGTTGGATCAACTTTTTCTGCAGAAGAAGAAAGGTTGATATTTAGTTCAGGCTGCCATTCTTTAGTAAATACTTGAGCCCCAGGTACTTCGAAAGAAATATCTTTAGTATAAATACGCTCTAATGCCAATTGTGGTTGAGCTTGTTGTTCTTCACTCATTGTTTATTCCTTAATATGAGGTGACGATTTATGTTTAAAATTAAGATAGCATGCCGTCGAGTTTGCCTTCACGCTCTAAAGCATAAAGTTGGTCAAAACCGCCAATAAACTGATCATTAATAAAAATTTGAGGAACGGTACGGTGGTTGGTGCGTTGCATCAATTCAACACGTACTTCAGGCGCTTCATTTGATAAATTAATTTCTTTATAAGCCACGCCTTTACGCTCTAGGAGCTGTTTTGCACGAATGCAGTAAGGACATACAGTTGTTGAATAAATCGTAACTTCAGCCATGTTAATCTCCTAAGAAGCGCTTATTTGCTTTTAACTAAAGGTAAGCCTTGAGCTTTCCAGTTGCTAATGCCGCCGTCTAAACGGTATGCATCTGCATGACCGACTTGTTGCAATGCAGAACCTGCCACTTGACCAAGGTTACATACAAAAACCAACGGGCGATCAGAAGTTTTTAACTCTTCAATGTGTTTTGTAATTTGGCTATATGGAATATTACGGCTACCGCTAATATGACCTTCGCGGAAGTCTTTCGCATCACGTAAGTCAATCAATTGAGCATTTTTAGCTTTAACTAAAATCCCTAAAGATTGAGGTGAAATTTTGCGACCATTACGCTGGCCTTCAAGAATAAAGAACAGCACGACCAATACAGCCAGCGTTCCAAATAAGAAGGGGTGATTCCCCATAAATTCGAACCAACGTTCCACAATTCACCTAACTACAATTTTAAATTGCCAAGAGTATAGCCCATAAATATGGTGATCAAAATCACCCCTTCAAGGGCATGAACAGAATAAAAATTAATTTTTTTGCTGCGCTTCCGTGATTTCGTCGATCAGACGTAAATAACTGTCTAATCGGCGCGGCAAAATTTCGCCATTTTGAGCCGCCATTCTAAGCGCACATTGCTTTTCATGTTTATGCGTACAGTTACGGAACTGGCAATAGCCCAAATGTGACTCGATCTCAGGGAAACCTTGCTGAACTTTTTCCAATTCTAGGTGCCATAAACCAAATTCACGGATTCCTGGTGAATCAATCAATGCAGAACCTTCACCAAACGCAATTAAGCGCGTAGAGGTGGTGGTGTGCTGACCGAGCGCGGAGTTTTCCGAAATAATATTGGTTTTTTGCGCAGCATCCGGAACAATGGCATTAATTAAAGTACTTTTACCAACCCCAGACTGACCTACAAATGCGACAGTTTCACCAGAAAGTCGAGCAGAAAGTGTGCTTAAGTCACCATCGGATTGGGTTTGCATGACCTCATAGCCCAAGTCACGATATTCTTGTAATAGCGTTAAGATCGGATCGTTGTCTTTAAGCAAGTCGGATTTATTTAAGACCAATAATGCTGGAATATCGGCATCTGCACAGGCCACCAAATAGCGGTCAATCAGGCCTGGTGCTGGCTCAGGAAGTGGTGCAAATACAATCACAATCAGGCTGACATTGGCTGCGACAGGTTTCACTTTGTGATAACGGTCAGGGCGTGTCAGTAAAGATTGGCGTGGATGAATCGCGGTAATAATCCCCAAACCTGTGATTGGGTCAGCTTGCCACTTGACACGGTCACCAGTCACTAATAATTCGAGATTGGTACGGGTATGGCAGCGCCAAACACTGCCTAATTCGATGGGTTTCCAATGTGGTTCAGGTTCACCTGCTTGCACAATGGGTTTTTCAGGATGTTGGTCGGGTGTAGACAGCGCTTGAACTTCAAGTTGACGACCATAATGTTGGACGACCAAGCCTTCTAAATCTGCAGAAGTATCGATTTCTTCCTGACGAGATTTATGTTGCTTCTGAATGCGGCGTTGCTGCTGTTCAGTCAGTCGGCGCTTACGAATTAAAGCCATTCATATCCTAAAAACCATGAAAACTAGATGGCAAAAATAGCATGAAAGCAGGGTCTATTTACAGCGCAAGCCCAATAAATTTGCTACTATGTTCATTTTTACAGCCTAATAAGATTGCACATTTATGAGCAGCACACTTGATACACGCCTGATTTGGATTGACCTTGAAATGACAGGTCTAGATACAGATAACGACCAGATTATTGAAGTTGCAACAATTGTGACGGATGATAATTTAAATATTCTGGCGGAAGGGCCTGTGCTTGCGGTACATCAGTCTGACCGTGTGCTCAATGCGATGGATGAATGGAATACTCGCCAACATGGTCAATCAGGCCTAATCGAACGTGTACGTCGTAGTAAATTAACAGCACAAGATGCTGAACAGCAAACTTTAGAATTTTTGAAAAAATGGGTAAATCCAAAATCATCACCAATGTGTGGTAACTCAATTTGCCAAGATCGTCGCTTCTTGCATCGCTTAATGCCTGAAATGGAACAATACTTCCACTACCGTAATCTCGATGTTTCATCAGTGAAAGAATTGGCGAAACGCTGGCGCCCAGAGATCATGGGTGGCTTAAAGAAAAATGCGTCGCATTTGGCGATGGATGATATCCGTGACTCCATTGCAGAGCTCAAATACTACCGTGAATATTTCTTTATTATGAATAAAGACTAAGGTTGTAAGATCGAAAAAGAGGCGAAAGCCTCTTTTTTTTATCCGAGAAATTTTCTCTATCGTTGATAGACGTTGGCTTGATGAATCTCGAGAAAACTTGCAGGTTGAGCCAAATCGGTAAAGCCAAATTGACGATATAAACCATGTGCATCTGCCGTTGCAAGCAACATGCGTCTTAGATCTGAGGAGCCACATTTTTCAAATAAAGTACTCACAATCAATTTTGAATAGCCTTTGCCTCGATGCGCATCGGCGACATAAATATCGGCTAAATAAGCAAAAGTTGCATAATCCGTAATAGCACGACCAAAACCGATGAGTTCATCATCGAGAAGTAAGGCCACGGCCAAAGAGTTTTCAATCGCTTTTTTCACCACATGTTTTGGAATATCTTTTGACCAATAGGTATGGCTTAAAAAGCGATGCACGGTGTCTAAATCCATTTCATTTTTGTCATCGGTAATTTTTAAATTATTTGGCAGAGGATGGATGTCCATGGCAATACACACTTGAGCTTTTGATCTATGGTTATATTTTTAAAGCAGATCTCCGTTCGCTGTAAATGTTTATTTTGATGGATTTAGACCTGATGCGAATGCCGCTCTGTTGCGCTGTCTGCTGAATTGCGTTTTATCAAAGAAAAAAAGCAGTGAATTTGCTAAAATGGCGGCTGATTTAACTCTGCCTCCAAACCTATGACTGAACTGCTCCAAGATGATGAATATGACCGCCGTTTTGCTGGCGTAGCCAAAATATATAGTGATGAAAGTTTTCATCATTATGAAAAAAGTCATGTCATGGTGATAGGGATTGGTGGTGTAGGCTCATGGGCGGTCGAAGCTTTAGCGCGTACTGGTATTGGTGAGCTGACCTTGGTCGATATGGATGTAGTTGCTGCATCAAATATTAATCGACAATTGCCTGCCATGAGCACGACACTGGGACATGAAAAAATTGAAGTGATGGCAGAGCGCTGCCGTGCGATTAATCCCCGAATCAAAATAAATTTGATTGATGATTATCTCACACCCGAAAATGTCAAAGAAATTTTGGCAGGTGCTCCTGACCTAATTTTAGATTGTATTGATGATGTGAAGGCCAAATTTGCCTTAATGCTACATTGCCGTTTTAATAAAATTCCGTTGATCGTTTCCGGTGGAGCAGGGGGTAAACTTGATCCGCTGAAAATCCGAGTCGCAGATTTATCAAGAACAGAGCAAGACCCGATGTTAGCCAAATTGCGCACACAATTACGCGGCAAAGGCATTTGTAAAAAGCCGAAAGAAAAGTTTGGGATTACCTGTGTTTATTCGATTGATAATCCATTTTCCAGTGCTGATGTTTGTCCAAGTGCGGGCTTACGTTGTGGTGGATATGGTTCAGCAGTAGTGGTGACGTCCAGCTTTGCGATGGTGGCTGTGTCAGAGGTGCTCAAAAAACTTGATGCAAAACGAGCAAAAGCATGACAGTTATCTCATTTTGAAAAAAATAAAGCACCGAATTCGGTGCTTTTTTTGTATATAGAATTAAAATCAGACACAATGTTGGAATAATTAAAATATTGATTTTTTTGGGGCGAGTATGTGGTTTTTACTTATACTAATTTTGGGGATGGGAGCACTTGCGTTTTGGATGTGGAAAAGACCCGATCCAGTGAAACGCGATCAGGCTAAAGCGGTTGGGCATGACTTGTGGATAGACCAATTAGATGCACAGCTGAAATTTGCAGAACGTTTAATGCTTGATGCACCAACCGACTATGCGCGTGCCTATGAGTTGTATCAAAATTTGGCCAAACAGCATGAAATTCCGCAGGCCTATGTCGCTATGGGGCAGATGCATTTACAAGGTTTAGGCCGAGAAGTCAGTGTGGAAAATGCGCTGGCTTTATTGGAAAAAGCCAATAGTTTAGGCAGTGATGATGCTGCATATGTGTTGGGGCAAGTTGAAGAAGGTATCTATGGCGGTGTGCCCAATCTTGAAAAAGCACAATATTGGTATCGACATGCGATTTCACGCGGTCATTTGGATGCGCAATATCGACTCGCTGAACTAAACCCAGAAGATCAGACACATGCCGAGCAGCAACATTTAGATTTGTTGCAAAAAAATGCGGACAATGGACATGCCAATTCACAGTATCAATTGGCACAGTTCTATTTAAACCAAGCCACGCCAAATATTGCTCTAGGATTGGAATATTTACTGAAAGCTGCTCAACAAGACCATATGGCGGCTATTCAGCAATTGCAGCAATTCTATGCACAAGGAAAGTATCTTGCGCAAAATGATGAAAAGTCATTGCAATATTTAAAGCGAGGATTGCTACTCGGGCACCAGCAGCAGTTGTATGAATATTATCAAGCAGTATTGATGGGTAAAATCGACGTCGATCAGCGTCAGCGGGTTTATCATGATCTTTTGCAGCAGGCCAAAGAGCACAAAGTTGCAGCAGCCAGCCGATTATTAGGCATTGCACATTTTCATGGTTGGTACCTGGAGAATCAGGAAACTTTAGGTTTTCGCTTTCTGACCGAAGCTGCTCAACTTAAAGATGCTGAAGCGATTAGTCTTATTGCCGCACTGTATTTTGAAAAGTATTTGGTTAGTGATGATCCACAAAAAGCATTTGAGTTATATCAAACAGCGTATCAATTCAAACCATTATTCATTAACCAAGTTGGTTTGGCACTATGCTACCTACACGGGGTCGGTGTTGAGCGAAATATCAAGCAAGCGCAGCAGCTTTTAGTTGAAGCGGCAAGACACTTAAATGATATGTCCATTACTTGTGTCGCCGATCAGAATTATGTGATTGGGCGTTTTTATGCATTGCCAGAGTATCCATTAGCACATCGTGATCAATGTCTGAGCTATCTGGAAAAATCCGCAGAACAAGGTTCGCAGGATGCTGCTTGGTATCTCTATCGTTTAGCTGTGGACAATATCTTGCCTGATCTACAATTTGATGATGTTCAAAGCCAGCGAGCATTGTTGAAGGCGGCAAAATTAGGCCATCCTGATGCACTCACGCAACTGGGTCTGGTTAATTTAAAAGGACAATGGGGAACACAAGATTTCCAACAAGCGTTGCAGTATTTTTCGCAAGCGGCGGCATTGGGAAATGTGACTGCCTTGTACCAGCTTGGTGAAATGTCAGAACATGGTTTGGGTGTGCAGCAAGATTTAACTCAGGCACATAGTTATTATGTACAAGCTGCTCAGGGGATGGAGGCTGCGGCATTAACGCGATTGGGTTATTTCTATATTCATGGTATGGGCGTAGAGCGTGATCTTAAAGTTGCACAGCAATATTTAGAAAAAGCAGCCTTGCAAGGTTATGTTGAAGCACAAGAACAATTAGAGAATATTCACGCATTTTTAAATACTAATTAATATTGATGTAAGGCAGTAAGGTGGTATGAAGAGACCTGAAGTTTAGTTTGATGGTCTCTTCTATTTTTTTATACTGAAAAAAATAGGGTAAAAATAACATAAAGAATTGATGCAGAAATTTGACTTTTTACTTACATAAAACCCAAAAAAGCAGGCAGATTATGCCTAGAAAAATATGAGTTTTTTTGATTAAATACCCCGCATATTTTATAAAAATCTGATTTTAGATAATAACGATGCTGAACAATATATATTCTGCAATTGAAAAATTGGGCATTAGTCCACAAAAACGTGCTTTGCACATTCAATTTTCCAATACCACGCTGAATGAACAAGTATTCTTGCAACGTATTGATGGGGAACATGCCTTAAGTGAAGGTTTGAATGTTCAGCTCATCTGTCTCTCAACTTCTGCCACGCTCGAACTGAAACAATTTATTGGCACGCAAGTCGCAATCGATCAGGTGACCGATGCGGGGCAACTTTTTCGTATTACCGGGATCATTACAGAAGCATTTCAAGGCCAAAGTGATGGTGCATTAACACTGTATAAGTTGACCTTAGAAGATGCAACGGCATTGTGGCATAAGCGTCGTAATAGCCGTGTGTTTATGAATAAATCGGTCAAAGATGTGGTCGAGATTATTTTTAAGGAATGGCAAAAAAAGAGCCCACTTTTTGCAGCGAGCTTAAGTTTGGACTTAAGTGGCTTAAAAAAAGAGTATGACGTTCGACCATTCATGATGCAAAGTAATGAAACCGACTATGATTTTATTACCCGCTTATTACGCAGTGAAGGCATTCATTGGTTGGTTGATGAAGCTCAATCTTTTGTAACATCGTCTGCGGCACCCATCGCAGCCCAAAAGCTACGTTTGATTGATGATAATAGTCAATATCAAGCTTTGGAGCGACGTAATATCCGTTTTCATCGCAGTAGTGCGACTGAAAAAAATGACAGTATGACCAGTTTTATCGGTCAGCGCAGTCTGCAGCCGACGTCGGTACATGTACAACGATGGCAAGCAGATGTGCTTGAACAGGACGAGGGTGGTGGTGCAGTACAAAGCAAGCACCTACATAGTCAAAATCAAGATAATGCGAGCTTAAGCTTAGAGCAGGCATGGCATGTGAGCCCTGCATGGATGCAAGATCTGAATGGTGAAGATGCTGCAACTGCCTCTAATAGTGCTCAAGTTGAACGTCTCAATCAAAATTTTAGTGATTATTATGCAGCTCAAGCCAAACAATTTATTGCTAAAAGTACCGTGCGTGATACACAAGTTGGTTATTGGTTCAAATTGGATGAGCATCCAGAGATTGACCAGCATCGTGGTGCCGATCAAGAATTTTTGATTTTATCTAAGTCTTTTTATAACCAAAATAATTTACCCAAAGACTTAACCGATCAAGTTACACAACTGATCCATCAAAGTCAGTGGCAAGTCAAACAAAGCGATGCGGATGAACGCCAAGCCAATACCTTGGCTTTGCAACGTCGAAATATTACGACCGTTCCTGAATTTAATCCACTTACACATCGACCAGTAACACATCCACAGCGTGCCAAAGTTGTGGGTCCTGCCGGTGAAGAAATCCATGTTGATGAATGGGGGCGGATAAAAGTCCGTTTCCTATTTACCCGTTCCGATGATCATGGTCATGATGGCGGTGCAGGTGCGAATAATAATGACACAGACTCGGCTTGGGTTGATGTACTGACGCCTTGGGCCGGCGAAGGTTATGGCGCACGCTTCTTACCTCGAATTGGTGAAATAGTTGTCGTCGATTTCTTTGATGGCAACATTGACCGACCTTTTGTCGTGGGTCGTATTCATGAAGCGCAGCGTAGTCCCACTAAATTTGACAATAAAGGACAATTACCCGATACCAAAAAACTTGCGGGAATTCGTTCCAAAGAAGTGGCGGGAGAGGGTTTTGGTCAATTACGCTTTGATGACACCACGGGGCAAATTAGTACCCAGCTGCAAAGTAGTCATGGTGCAACACAACTGAATTTAGGGCATTTAAGTCATCCTAAAGAAAAAGCTGAGAGTGAAAGTCGGGGTGAAGGTTTTGAGCTGAGGACGGATCAATGGGGGGCGCTACGAGCTGGACAAGGTTTATTGGTGTCGACTTATAAACAGGAAAAGGCCAATGGTGAACATTTAGATGCAGAGATTGCAAGAACACAGCTGGAGACGAGTCATAGTAATAGTAAGTCTTTAAGTGATATTGCAAAACAACAAAAAACAGATGAAATTGAATCTGTTGAACAGCTAAAAGCTTTTGCCAGTGAAATAGAAAAAGATATCGCTAAATTTAAAAAAGCCATTCTTTTACTTAACTCAGTGGATGGTATTGCACTTAGTACACCAGAGGATATTCATTTATCTGCAACAGGCATGATCAACCAAATTGCCGGTGATAGCATTAACCTGAGTACGCAAAAAAATATTGTGGGCCAAGCACTGGGCAAAGTCAGTTTATTTGCAGCACAAGGTGGCATTAAAGCCGTAGCTGCACAAAGTAAAGTCGAAATTCAGGCACAGTCTGATGCTTTGGATATTTTGGCAAAAAAAGGAATTACGATTTCTTCTACTGAGGACAAAATAGAGATTAGCAGTCCGAAAGAGATTGTGATCACAGGAGCTACTTCCCAAATTACTTTAAATGGCTCGGGAATTTTTGCTAAGACCGGCGGTAAATTTGAAGTAAATGCAGGGCAGCATCTATTTAAACCAGCATTGAGTGTTAGCAAGTCTGCACAACTTCCTGCTTCTAATCCGATGAAAGGGGCCTTAGAACTGCTTAAGAGCTATGGTGGTCAAGATTTCTTTAGCGGAACTGGATTTAAAGTGATTGATGCTTTGGGCAAGCAAGTTACAGGAAAATTAGACGGCAATGGCTTTGCTCAAGTAACGGGTATTGCACCAGGACCGGCTAAAGTTGAGTTTGACAAAGATCCTCGAAGTGCTTGGGATTCAGCGAGTCATTTTAAGCGTGACTATCAATGGGCAGAAAACGTTGTACCGGGAGCTTCAGACTTGATTCAGAATGCACTCGGGTCGTTGGAGCAAAATTTAACATCACAGTTAAAAGATAATCTCTTTAATTTAAATGCCGATTCTTTAAAAAATATCGGAAAAAATGCATTAAAAGATCTAGGTGGACAGGCATTAAATCAATTTAAAGACCAAGTCACCAATTCCGCACTATCTGCAATTTCATCGAAACTCAACTTGGGACTTTCTGCTTCACAAATGGCAAGTTTGGGTCAGGGTGCACAAGGCTTATCCAGCGTATTAGGTGGAAGTGGAATGAGTAACGGCATCGTTTCTGGGTCAACTGCTGCCGCAGTTCAGAACTCACAAGCAACCATTGATAAGGATATAGTGGGCCGTAAAATTTCTTATTCCACACGCGCATTGACTTATACGGAAACCATTCGAGAAGGCTCTGCAACGCCTACGAATGTGACAGCTGCACCAGTCGCAGTGCCTAAAGTTACTGAAATAAAAGTAGCGGAAGCTGCACCAGAAAAAGCGATACCTGTCCTTGCCAGTGACGATGATTGGGTAGATAGGAAGCAATATTCAAGCCCTTATCTCACTTATAGCGAAACTACACGACCGAAAAAGAACAATGGTTAGCATTTGCTAAAGCTAGCGTCAAACACAGTTTTAAATATTTAGAATTTGAGTAATAGGTTTTTACATGACAACTGATCAAAATGTTCAAAAAGAACAACAGACAATAAATAAGCCAGCCGTAGAACTGGCAATTTTTAATTTAGAAAGTGTGACGCATACTGAAGATCATAAATTTATAGCCCATCAAATTCAGGATTATTTAAAAGCGTGTGGTAATACCAGTTTAGAGCAGTTAAAAGCCAAAGCAAATGTCCCTACTGTAGCCAATATTTTTGCACTTTCAGGTGCAGTGTTGGACTTACTATTATTTGCTACCGAGCAAGAACAGGGTGATGCTGCTGTGCAAAAATCTGCTTTGCTGAGCATGAACCTGATTGGCTTATATTTAGAGCCAAAAGCTGAAGTGCATGTGCGTATGGCATTGCGTCCTTTGTTGGGGCTAATGGCTGAAAAGCTCTATCCAGAAAATGGCAAAATTCAAGAGGCCGATCTTCGCCGTATGTCTTTGCATCTGAATGCACAGATTGCAGGGGATTTAGAAAAGTTTCTGACTGAAACACAGGCCAAACTTCCCGCATTATTAAGTGGCGCAACAACTTTAGGCACGTCTATTCTAAATACTTTTGCAGCGCCGATTCAGTCAGGACTGGTTTCACCCACTATTAGTTTTGGTGCAACTGCGGAAAAGCGTGATCCGACAGAACAATTTAGCAATTGGGCAAAACCGCTGATTGATTTAAGTAAAACTAGCGCACTTGCCAATATGCTGCCTAAAATAAGGAAAGAACAAACAGGCACGCTGCTACAAACTCAAGCAACTCAGGCATTGAGTTCATTTCCAAATGAAATTCAACGTCAAGCTAACGCAGGTCTAAAATACAGTTTGGCATGGCTAATTCAAGAAACCTTAAAAGCCATTAAAACGCAAGGTAACAAAGCCAATGCCAGTGTGCCGATTAATCAAACTGGGGAACATGAGCAGCACACCACAGGTGATACTTTAGAGTTTTTAACTTTACAGGCCGATGCACTGAATAATCCGCCTTGCCAAGGAGCTGACTCACAATCTAAGCACAGTATCAGCTATTCCATTGGCGCAGAACGAGTCAATCATACTGATTTCTACTTACCCAAAGTGGGCTTTAGCTTCAGCCGTCAATATAATTCGCAAATGCATGAGTTTGACCAAAGCCTCATGGGGGCGCGTTGGATGATGCCTTTTTCGAATGTCATTAGCCAAAATAAAAATGGCTACTTATTTATAGACAGTAATGGGCGCAAGCATCAGTTGCCTGAGTCAATCCTGTATGAAGCTTATACGGTACCTTATGAGGGCTTTACGGTAGAACCTTTAGAAAATGAAGACTTAGTCCTAAATTTTGGTTCAGCTTGGAGTTTTCATTTTCATAGTTTCAATGGTGGAAAGCACTATCAGTTGATTCAGCAATTCAATGAAGAAACAGATGAAAAAGTTGCTTTAAGTTATTTACTATTTGAACAGCAGGCTTATCTGCAAAGTATTGATTTTCAACTGAAGCGAGGAAAACACCAGCTCAAGTTTGCCTTTAATGAACAAGTGAAAATCATTGCTGCCTTTGTGGATGAGCAAGCAGAGCCAGTTTCACGCTATAAATATGATACGCAAGGTAATTTAATTCAGGCAGTGGATCAAAATGGTCACGTGCGCAGCTATGAATATAATGATGCGCATCAGCTGACCCGTTATACCGACCGTACAGGGCGTGGGCAAAATATTCGATATGAATCCAAAGAAGCAAATGCCAAAGCCATCGCAGAATGGGCAGATGACGGCAGCTTTAAGACCCGTTTGGAGTGGCATCCACGACTGCGCCAAGTTGCTGTATATGATGCTTATGATGTGCCGACCTATTACTATTTTGACTTAGATGGTTTTACCTATCGCACACGCTTAGCCGATGGCCGTGAAAAATGGCTATCGCGTGACAGTCAAAAACGTATTACCCGTCAAATTGATTTTGCAGGCCTAGAAACCGAACAAGTTTATAACGAGCAAGATCAGCTGATTAAAATTGTACAGCCGAATGGAGGCATCATCCGTTTTGCCTATGATGAAGCAGGAAATTTGACGGAAACTAAAGATCCAGAAGGTCATATTTGGAAAAAAGAATACGATGCAGACGGTAATGTAACGAAGGAAATTAATCCTTTAGGTTATAGCACGCAATATAAATACAACAACGATAATCAAGTTGTAGAAATCATTGATGCCAAAGGCGGCGCTAAAAAAATTCAATACAATGATTTGGGGCAAATGACCGCATATAGCGATTGTTCAGGTAAAGAGAGCGCATGGGAATACGATGAAGAAAGCGCACTGACGGCCCAGCAGTCTGCTGATGCACAGCAAGTCAAATATATCTACAGCACAGATGGCAAAGACAAAGGCCAGCTTAAAGCAATTGTCTACCCTGATGGTTTAAAAGAACAATTTGAGCATGATGAAGAAGGGCGCTTGCTCAAGCATACGGATACCAAAGGTTTAAGCACGCAGTACCGTTATAACGCTGCGGGTTTGCTCGAACAGCGTATAGATGCGAACCGTCATCAAATTGGCTACCAATGGGATCAGCAAGGCCGTATTCAAAAGCTGATCAATCAAAACCATGCAGAATATTTATTTGAATATAACCGTTATGGTCAATTGGCACGTGAACAGGCTTTCGATGGCGAAGAAAAATATTATAGCTACAATGAAAACGGTCAGCTGTTCCAAATCCGTCAGCCAAATGTGTTTACTCAATTTGCATATTTTGCTGATGGCGCAATCGCTTCAAAAACTTATACCCATGTACAAACTCGTGTAAGTCAAACAGAAGAATTTGAATACAACCTGAATCATCAGTTGAGTAAGGCGACGAATAAAGACAGTCAAATCGATTTTTATCGCAACGCGCTTGGCCAATTGGTCCGTGAGCATCAGCATTATAAAGTGCCGCATTTAACTCCGCTGACGGCTGTGCTGCGTTATGAATATGATGTGCTGGGAAATTTAACTCAAACGATTCGCCCTGATGGACAGGTTCAAAGCAATTTGAGTTATGGTTCAGGTCATATCTATGGAATCGCATTTAATAAACAAGATATGGTCGCGTTCCAACGCGATGACTTACACCGTGAAACGTCTCGTATGTTGGCAAATGGCTTAATCCAAAGCAAAAATTACAATGATGTGGGACTGCTGAGTTCACAAATTATTCGACCAGAACAAGAAACTGTAGGTCGTGTACAGCATCAAGCAGAACGGCATTATAAATATGATCAAAATTATTTGCTCACCCAAGTAAATGACAGTCGATTAGGTAAGCTTAATTATCAGTATGATGCAATTGGCCGTTTAACGCAGAGTCAAAGTCAACATCAAACAGAAAGCTTTGCTTTTGACCCAGCAGGGAATTTGATTGACCCAATTGCCACGCAAGCATCTCAAGTGAAAAGCAATTTGATATCGCAATATAAAGGCAAAAATTATAAATACGATGCGCAAGGTAATGTGATTGAAACTAACCATGCAGGTAAAACATTAAAACTGACGTGGGATAACCTGAACAGATTGGTTCGCAGTGATCACCAGGGTCAGGTGACAGAATATGGTTATGATGTATTTGGACGACGTTTGTTTAAGAAAAACCAAACTGCACAAACCCTGACTTTATTTGGCTGGGACGGTGACCTGATGATTTGGGAGTCTCAGCAATCTAATAAAGCGGAAGAAAACTACACTAAGCATTATGTCTATGAACCGAAGAGTTTTGTGCCATTACTACAAACGGGCTATACAGGGTTTATCAAGCTTTTAGAAACCCCTGACTATGCTCAATTTCAGCATGAAGATTATTCGGTTTATAAAGATCCGCTATGGAAAACGGAAACACGAAAAAATAAAGCTGAATTGGAACGGGTGCTTTTTTATCACTGTGACCAAGTTGGTACACCACAAACGCTTAGTAATGAGCGAGGTGAATGTATTTGGGGTATTAAGCAAGATACATGGGGTACAACTTTAGAGATTAAGACCACTGAAAATTTATTAGAGCAAACCAACATTCGTTTTCAAGGGCAATATTACGATAGTGAAACAGGTTTGCACTATAACCGTTATAGATATTATGAGCCGTTTAGTGCGAGATATGTAAGTAAAGATCCAATTGGGCTAGAAGGAGGACTTAATAACTTAGCTTATGTAAGTGATCCGAATCAGTGGGTAGATCCGATGGGGTTGGCGAAAGTATTTATTCATCCCGATGGGACATATTCCGATAGGTATGTGCCTGGAAGTAAGGGTTTAAATTCTGAAGCTCAGGAATACATTGCCAAACTTAACCAACGTTCAAGTACACAAGCTATATCTAAAAATAATTCATCATCTTATAAATCATCAGATTATAGTAATCAAGCTAGTCAAGATTATCGTAATGCTATACAACAAAATATAGTAGCATTTGAAACTTTGGATCGTGGAACTAAGCAACTTGCGCAAATATATACTCAAAAGAACACTCAACCATATGTCTATCAAGTTTCATCCAAACCTAGTTTTGTGGAACGTATAAATGAGCAAGCAAAAAGTAATGCCCAAATGTATCCTAGTAGAAGGACGGAACCATATAAAAAGCAGAATTCTACTTTTGGAGAGGATCCACGTAGAAAAGGGTGCCAATGTAAAATTTATGATTATCTAGCCTGTGGTGGCGGTCTTCTTGGCCATAACGTAACTTTAGTTAAAAATCTATGGGCAGATGAGTCAGAAGGATGGTATTTAGCTGGATCCAAAGGAGCATTAATTACACAAACAGTGCCTAAATCACCTAAAGATTTAGTGGGTGCTAGTTGTTCGGCTGGGATTATTCATAATTTAGATAAAGCTGTAATAGATAGATTTGGTATGAAAGATCTTACACATGAAGTCGTAAATGGCGCTTCGGCATCATTTGGGGCAATAGTTGGTCCAGGTGTTGGCGTTGGATTAAATTACGTAGTACCGATGTTGACTAAAAATAGTCCTGCATATGGAGCTAAATCAGTTGAATTAGTTATAGGCACAGTAGGTGTAAACGCAGATATTGGTATTACTTCGAAGATGTCGCGAGAGTCTTATGATTAAAAAAATTAATATTGTATATTTCTTTATTTTGTTGGTCTTAATTGGCTGTACATCACAGCATGATAAAAAACATGATTTATCTAAAAGTCCAAAAAATATTTATTTTACTCAGCAGGCAGAATTATTGTTTGGGAGCGTTTTACTTAATAAAATGAGCTTCTCATCTTACAGTTCGGATAAAGTTTCATATATTATTTATAGTAATAATTTTAAAATTGAAAATTTTAATAAGGATAAGAATCAGTTGTTAAAAAACAATTCATGGGAGTTTTATAAGAAAATAAATTCAAGTTATATATATTGTAATGGAGTCGATGAATTAGAAATAATTACTCCTATGAGTATTTATGGTAATGAAAAGCTACATACAGGTTCTACTGGTATGCAGTTAGAGGATGGATGGAATATTTTGTTTTCACATCCAAAAAATTCTACGACTTATGAATGTAATAGGCGTTAAAATAAGAAAAAATTGGGAGCAAGGTAAAATATTAAGATTTAATTGGGTGGTACTCATATAACGCCAATAAAATCACTAAACCCTGACTTTATTCGGCTAGGACGGGGACTTGATGATTTGGGAGTCACAACAATCAAATAGCAAAAACCCTGAAAATAATGAAAACTACACTAAGCATTATGTCTATGAACCAAAGAGCTTTGTGCCACTACTGCAAACGGGCTATACAGGTTTTATCAAGCTTTTAGAAACTCCTGACTATGTCCAATTTAAGCATGAGGATTATTCGGTTTATAAAGTGATATACGCTGAATTATCAGGAGACTTTCCCTTGGGAGATTCTAGGCAGCCAACTTATAAAAGTCTTCGGCCATTTGATTTGGTGTCTTAAAACCCAAACCCTTTTGAATTCTTCGATGATTAT